>JAHLLJ010000161.1 GCA_020444205.1 Deltaproteobacteria bacterium
GAGCAATAGCCCGCCTTGAGGCCTAAGCGATGCCGGTAACGCAGCTATCGGTCGTCTGGCGAAACCTAGAAGCCCAACGACTCCAACAAACGATCCACCTTCTTGGCGTCAAGGGGGGAAGACTCGCCGGGGCCCCCGGAAAGCTCCAGGCCCTTGAGGGCCTGCTCCACCTGGGCCTGGGCCTGTTGCTCGGCCTGAAAGGCGTTCACCGAAGGGTCCTTTTCCTTGGCGGTAAGCTTCACCTTGAGCCCGGCCAAAATGGCCAGCATCTGCACCAGGGATTCGCTCAAGCGGCGCGCCCCGGCCTCACCGCTGGGGGCGGCGGTCGATTGGGACAGGGCTTGCTCCATCTTGTCCAAGCCGTGCTCCACCTCGGAAAGCCCTTTTATCCTGGCCGCTTCCAAGTCGGGCTCATCGCGCAGCAGCACTTCGATTATCTCCCCCAGCTCGCTGGGGGCCGAAGGGGCGGAGCGGGACACGGACTGCACCCTGGCCAAAAAGCTTTCCACCTGCTCCAGCAGGGCCGGGTCCGGCACCTGCGCCGCGCCGCCCAGCACCTCCGCCTCCACATAGAGGTTGTTGTTGGGGAAAAGCTGGTCCACCGTGGCCTGCATCTTGGTCAGTATTTGGACGTAGCGCTGGTTGTCGGTGCTCTCCTCCATGGAGGCCAGCACCGCGGGCAGCAGCAAACGCACCACCCCGCCGGGGGGCGGCTCCGAGGGGGCCAACTGGTTGAGCAACTGCTCCAAGTTGCGCTCGTCAAAGGCGGCGGGGTCGTCCCACATGCTTTGCACATGCTTGCGCACCGTCTCGTTGGTGCAGTGATCATAGACGGCCTGGAAAACGCTGTCCAAGCCGAAACGGTAGCCCGCGGCCTGGCCGTTTTGCACCCTGGCCTTGGCCACCTGGGCCATCAGCTCCTGGGCCTGCTTGGCCAGGGGTGCCAGGGGGTTCTTCCCGCCCACGGTTGATTTTTCCACTGCCGCCATGAGCTTGCGCCGATCCTCGGCAGCTTGGCGCTGGTGTTCGGCGGCTTGCTTCAGCCCACCCAGCAGGCGGCGCGTCTTTTCCAGGGATTGGCCCATTTCCTGGGTCAACACCCGCAGGGCCGGGGCCTTGGCGCCCGGCTTTTCCAGGGAAGTGGCCAGGCGGCGGGCCAGCAGGCCCACCTCGCGGTATATGTCGTGGCAAAGTTCGCTGTAGTAGTCCGCCGCCGGAGGGGCCAGGGCCGGAGAGGTTTCGCCTGCGGGAAGCTCGCGGCGGACCTCGTCAGCCGGACGCTCAAGGCCGGGCAGGGCCTGCTGGGAGGCCGGGGGCAGGGTGCGGGCGCCTTCGCCCAGGGCGGTGACGCTCACTTGATACACCGCTTCCTGGGTGCGGATGGTCATCACACCTCCGGAAAATTCCAGTACTATGTCCGGTCCATCCTTGGGACTCATGTGGTTACTCCGGTTGGCTGTACTTTTTTAACAAATCGGTCGCGCTCGGAAAAGATGCACCCACAGTATTGCTGGCGGTACATGCCCATCTCCTGGGAGCGCTCTATGCCCTGGCGCCAAAAGGGCCGCCAGTCGCGGTAGAGGAATTTCACCCCCCTTTTTTTGCCGGCTGCCTGACCCAACTCCTTGATAAGCTCATGTTTCTGGCGTACCGAGTATAGCAGAGTGGTGCTGAAAAAATCATAGCCCCCCCGCTTGGCCACCGCCGCGGCCCGCTCCAGGCGCTGGGAAAGGCAAGGGGCGCAGCGCTGGTTTTCCCGCCAAGCCACGTTTCTCAGCCAGGCCTCGGGCTCGTATTCGTCCTGCACGATCAGCGGCAGGTCCTCCTGGGCGGCCCAGGCGTCCAAGGTCTCGCGCCGCCGTACATTTTCAGTGTAGGGCATGATGTTGGGGTTGTAGAACAGCCCCCTTATCTCCGCCCCTTCCCCGCGCAGATCGGCCACGGGCATGATGGCGCAGGGCCCGCAGCATATGTGAAGTAGTAGGCGCATGTCATGTGGGATGGGTTAACTCATCCGGTCCCTTCTTGTACCCGGGGCGGGCGGGCCGCCGGGCATTATCGTGGGCTTAGCGGCATTATCCTGGCCGGGCGATTAATTATATCTCCGAGTACCTTTCATCCACGAGCTTTTGCTCCAGCTCCCCGATCTCGCCGTATACGGTGGCGTGAATTTGCAGGGGCGTGAACCCGCCCGAGGCAATTTTAGCAACAATCTCTTCGCAGGTCGAAATGTTGGCCGAGGGAATCAACAGGGGCAGATCGGTCGGCGGATGGCTGAAATGGATGGGCCTCCTGGCCTGGATGACCCGCCCGATTTCGTAACAGGTGGCGCGCCCGATATAACCATGGGGCGCGACCACATAGACGAAGTCCGCCCGCAAAATCCGGTGGAGGGCCACCGTCTGTACCATCTCGTCGGACCATTCCGCGGGGTCGCACTCGAAGCGCACAAAGGGCATGCCCTCTTCTACGATGCATACCCCCCTGGGAGAAGTCACGGTCAGACCGGCCTGGCCAAAGGCCTGGGAAACCTCTTCAACTTCTTGATAATGCTGCTTGAAGCTGCCGATCAAGGCGACGCTTTCAATGCTGCCCATATTTCCCCCCTAGGTAATATGAACATGTTTTCGCTCCTGGATTGGGCAGTTTAACATATCGCTAGCCGGCCTTTCCCGCCCGCTCCAGCTCCAACACCAGGATATGGGCCAGGGCGGCCAGGCACTCCAGGTCCAGGAAATTGGGGGCGGTGAGGTCGAAGAGCACCTTGGCCTCGGCCGGAAACTCATCATCCGCGTCGTAAAAGCGCAGCTCCAAGGGAAGCTTGGGCATGGCCGGAAAGCGCCAGGCTCCGTCATGGGGGCTGCTCGTTTCCAACTCCTCGCCGCCCAAGGAGGCGGCCGCGCTCTTGAGCTCGGGCAGGCGGCCCGCGAAGCCCTCGGCCAGGCGCTGGTAGGTGATGGTTTGCAAGGCCCGGGCAAAGTCCGCCCCGCCGGGCAGGTCGCGGTATGGCACCATGCTCCCGCTGGGCTCGCCGCTGCCCGCGTGCAGCAGATACCAGGCCAGCACGATGCGGTGGGTGATGAAGGCCGGGGAGCCGTCCGCTTGGCTCACTCCGGTGGGGCTCACCACATACTCCCCGCCCAGCAGAGGTACCAGGCACCCCGCTCCCTTGCGCTCCAGGCCCAGGGAAGCCGCGGCTCCGGCAAAATCCACACCAGCCAAGCGCTCCACCAGGCCTTGATAGACCTTTTCGTAGACATCGGGCTTTTCCGAATCAAACACGGCTAGACTTCCTCGGGCACATAGTCGGCCAACAGGCGGTCCACCAACTCGCGCACCGCTCCCCGGCCAGCCGGGGCCTCGGTGACCAAATGGCACATGTCGCGCACCCAAAGCGGGGCCTCGGGCGGGCAGGCGGCCAGACCGGCCAGGCCCAGGGCGGGCAGGTCGTCGAAATCCCGGCCCAGGTAAACCGACTCCGGGGCCTTGACCTCGTTTTCCCAGGTGACCTGTTTGAACAAAATGTCCTTGTCCCCGCCCGAGGTGCGCAGGCTGGCCCCCAGGCGCGTGGCCAGGGTTTCAGCCGCCTCCAAGCCGGGGCGGGCCACGATAACCAGCATGCGCCCGGCCTTTAGCCAGGCCTCCAGGCCCAGGATGTCGGCCCGGTACAGGGAGATGCTTTCGCTCCCATCCGGGGCCAACTGACTCACCCCGTCGGTGAGCGCCCCCTCCAGCTCCACCATGAGCAGCTTGGCCGCGGCGATGCGCTGCTCCAGGGTCATCTCCTCCTGGGGTACCTTGGGCTCGATGCCCTGGGGAAGGGTGGTTTCCATGCTGGCGATCCTCCATGTCTGGGCGGGCGGCCAAGTAAAACACCGGGGCGGGCGCTTGGCCCGTCCCGGCTAAGTTAACTTTAACGGCTCGGCAAATAAAGCCTTTTTTGCCCGGTCCCGGTGGTCAGCTCAACAGGGCCGCTGAGCGGGTGTTGATGAGCTCCAGAGCCAGGGGGGCGCCTTGCCCGCTCATGCCCGCCACCTCAACGGCCGGGGCCAACACGTCCAAGGTTACCGGATGGGCGATCTTGCCCGCCTTGTCCACCGCCGCTTCGGCGTTGGTGATCACCAGATGAGGCATGCTCAGGCTCAGGCCGTAATTGACCCCGGACTCGATCTCCCCGCCGGTGAAGGCGATGCTGAGCTTCTTCTGGGTGTGGCTGCCCAAATCGCTCAGATAGGTGTCGCTGGTGTAGGCGGGGAACTCCAGGGTGAGGCTCACTTCGGGGAAGGCCGCGGTGGTGGGCTCGCTGATCTTGTCCGCGCCCCCGGCCAGGTGGTCGCCGCTGAGGCTACGCTTGAGGCTCAGGGAAAAACGGCTGGGGTGGATGGCGTCGCCGAAGGCCAGGGCCGATCCCGAGGCGTCGTTCAGCAGGAAGCTGGCCTGACGGAAGAGCACCCGCTCGCCGCGGACCGGCGCGGCCAGGGCGCTCATGGCCGCCAGGGTGTTGGTCCCGCTGGAGGTGTTGAGGCTCAGGCCGTCGCAGATCAAATCGAAGCTCACGGTGATGGGTTGGCCCGCGGAGCCCTCTATGGTCATGCCGTCCACCTTGACCGAGGCGAACTCGTGCACTGAAAAGCCCTTGGCCACGGCCAGGGTGCCGAACAGCCCGTCCAGGCCGCCGGTCATCTCCAAGCTGTGCTTGTAGCCGGTATCGCCCTGGGCGCTGGGGGCCTCGGCCGAGCCCAGGGCCATGGCCAAAAGCACCCCCAGGCTCTGGTAGCGCAGATAGGCCCCCAGGGCCCCGCCGCAGGTGATGAGCCCCTGGTCGCTGGCAGTGTAAAAGTCCTGCCCAGCCGAATCGTCGGGCAGATGCTCGATGGACTGGCTCACCGATTCATTGGTGATGTACAGGGCGTCGCTGTCCACGCAGCCCACGGCCTGGCCCCAGGTGGTGGCCTGGGCAAAGGCGGCCTTGATCTCCTTGCCGCTGCTCATGTCTCTCTCCTTAAGTTAGAGTATTTGCTCAAATGTAACCCAGGGCCGATTCGTAGCTCACGCTCAGCTCCAGGTCAAAGATTCCCAGGGGGTCTCCCGCCCCGCCCTCGTAGAGCTCCAGGGCCCCCACGGTGGTCAGGGCCCAGTGGGGGTTCAGCCCAGGGTCGGCCAGGGCGGCCAAAACACTGACGATTAAGTTGTCCAACTGGCTGAAATCACTGTCCACCGCGTGCACCGCCCCCCATAGGTGCAGCACCAGGCGGCGCTGAGCGCTCTGGTCGCTCTCCTCTTTGGTTTCCACCTTTTGGTTGAACAAGGCCAAGCCGGGCAGCTCGGGCAGCTCGTGGGCTAGGTGGATACCCCGCTCCACCGTGGCCGCGGCCAGGGGGTGGCCCTGGGCCGGTCCCATGGCCCTGAGGCAATTCATGAGGTCGCTGATGATCTGGGAGCGGGTCATGCCATGGCCTCCATTAGCTTTTGGGTGAAGATCTCTTTAAGGGCAGCGGCGGCGGCCTCGGCCCCGGGGCGCAGATAAGGCCGGGCAGGCAGCTCCACCCGCTGCTTTTGCACCCAGCGCCCTTGTACCCGGAATTTTAGGTACTTGGCTTTCTTGGCCTGGATCACCGCCCCGCACTCCTGGGCCGCGGCATAGGGCGCGTCGGCCATGAGGCGGCCCACCCAGGTGTCGCCTTCTTGATAGACCTCGGTGCGCAAACTGGCGGCCAGGCGGCCGGTGCGTACCTGAGGCCCGCCGCCGCCGGGACGCATGCGCTCCAGGGAGGTGGCCAGGCCTACTTGAAGTGCTTGCTCTAATGAAGCGCGCAGCACCTCGGGCAAGATCCGCTCCAAGCGGGTGAAGGGGTTGTCCGGGGTCACAGCAGGCTCCGGTTGCGGTAGCGCTCCAACACCGCCTTTACCTGGGGCAGCAGGGCCCCGGAGTGGTAGCTAACCGAGCCGTCGGCCAGGGTGCGCGCACTCACCCCCAGGCGGCCCTGTCCCGCGGCCGACTCCTGGAAGCGCACCGCGCTCTGCTCCACCGCCGCCTGGGCCAGATCCGGGGGCGCGGTGCCAAAACCGGCCCGGTAGGCCAGGCCCACGTTGTGGCCACCCCGGGGAAAGACCATGCCCATGAGGCTGAGCACCCCGGCCCCGCCGTCCAGCAGCCAGCCCGCCCCACGGTCCACCGAGGCGGGGATGCTCTGGCCCTCCACCACCAAGCTACTCAGGCTAATGACCGGGTACTGGGGCAGGAGCAGCTCGGGATAGCCCGAGCCCGAGAGCAGGGCGTTGTCCGGGTCATAGGCCGGGTCGCTGCTCACATAGGAGTAGTCGCGGGCCATGAGCTTGCGGCCGCAAAAGGCATTGAACTGGGCGCTCACCGCCTCGATGAGCCCTTCCAACAGGGCGTCGTGGGTGGTGGCGCTGAGGCCCAGGTACTGCTTCACTTGGGCCAGGGAGGTCAGGGCGTCGATCGTTAAGGCCATGGCTCGGCTCCGGTAAAAGCCCCCCGGAGGTGCGGCCTCCGGGGGGCGGGGTTCATCTAGGCGGTGGGCACCGCGCTCAGCATGGCGAAGCGCTTCTCGTCGCTCAGGTTGAAGCCGATGCGCACCTCGGCCAAAAAGGCGGTCTGGTTGTAGGAGAAGTAGGGCTCGGCCCAGGGGTTGGTTTTGACCACCAGGCCCTGTCGCTGGCCCACCAGGGCGGAGCCGGCGAAGTCGCCCGCGAACAGGCGGGTCTCGTCGGTCTCGCTGCCCAGGTTGGTGAGGATGTTGGGGTCGCGCACAAAGGGCTCGCCCCACACCAGGGGCTTGCCCTGGCCCTCGGCCCGGGGCTGGCCCGGCTGGCGGTAGATGTAGTCGCCGTTGGAGTCCTTGAGGGTCATCAGGACCTTCTCGGCCTTGGGGTGGCCCAGGACCGGCACCGAGGCCGCGTGGGGTGCGTTCTGGTACACCGCGAAGATCAGCCTGGCCAGGTCGTCAAAGCTCAGGCTGCCGCTCACGCTCAGGGCGTTGGTGGAGATCTTGCCCGCCAGGCCGGTGATGGGATCGGTGGCCGCGCCGCTGCCCCGCAGGCAGGCCACGTCAAAGGCCTGGCCGATGGTCTCGGCAAACAGGTTTTGCAGCACCTGGTCCACCCCGGGGTCAGAGTCGTCCAAGAGCTGGTTGGACACCACCACCTTTACCGCCAGCACGTGGGCGGTCAGGGCCAGCTGGCCAAAGGTGGCATCGGAGCGCGGCTTCTCGCCGTGGGCCACCCCGTCGCCCAGGCCGTAAGTCTCGGTGTCGGTCGCCTCGGGCACCCAGTAGGCGGTGAGTCCACCGCTGATGGTGGGGAAGGTGATCTGGCGCCCGGCCATGGGCACCTGGCGGCACAGGGATTTGACCGCGCTGAAGTTGTTGACCAGGTTCAGCACCTCCCCGGCCTGCTCGGTGGGTACCAGATAGCCTCCGGCGGTGGTGGCCCCCTCGCGCAGGTCCTTGGCCTGGGGCGCTTCCACCTGCTTCATGGCCGGGGCGTTCAGGCTCACCAGCTCCCCGGCCTCCAGGTGGCGCGGGGCCTGGCCCATGCCCAGTCGGCGCACGTCGCCCAAATACTTGCTCAGGCCCAGGCCACCGCCCGGCAGCTCGCCGCCCAGGGAGACCTGGCGGGGCTCCACCGCGGTGAGCAGCTTTTCCAGGCGGGTGTCGATGAGCCCTTTGAGGCTTTGTTCGTCCAGGGACAGGCCGGTGGCCTGCTCCAGCAACTCGATGATCTTGGCTTGCTTCATGCTCTTGGCTCCTAATCGCTAAGTTGGTTTCAATTCAAAAGGCCCAGGTGGTAGCGCAGGCGGGCGGCGATAAGCTCGCCCAGGGCCGCCTGGGCCAGGGCCCGCGCGGCTTTGGAGTTGGCCGCGCCGGGAGCGCCCGGGGTCCGCGCCGGGGATGGGGTGCTGGGGGCTGCCGGGGAAGGAGTGGGTCGCGGACCACCCAGCCCCAGGGCCACCAGGGCCTCGGGGTTGGCCGGCAGGGTCACGCAGGAGATCT
>JAHLLJ010000003.1 GCA_020444205.1 Deltaproteobacteria bacterium
CCGTCTCGTCCAGGCGCACCGCGTCCATGTTCAGCCCGATCCAGGAGTCCTCCACCCGCCGGGCCAAAATGAAGCCCAGCACGCAAAGGGCCAGGGCCACTGCGATGTAACCCAGGTAGAACGATCCCTCAAAGGAGCCGATGATTATGTCCTGGTTCACGTCCCAGCCGAAGAGCTTGAGCCCGCCGCACTTGAGGCCTTGGGGCCCGCCCAGGGTGTCGTTGACCTCCAGGAAGGTTTTGAACAACAGGGCAAAGGCAATGGTCACCAGGGCGGAGTAGTGCCCCCTGGTCTTGAGCACCGGCACCAGCACGATAAAGCCCAGGGCCGCCGCGGCAAGCCCGCCCAAAAACAGCACCAGTAAGTGAGGCGTGGCGGTGTTCTTGGTCAGGATGGCCGCGGTGTAGCAGCCCACCCCGAAAAAGGAGGCGCCGGCGAAGTTGACCACCCCCACGAAGCCGAACTGGATGTTGAGCCCCAGGCAGGTCAGGATGTAGACCAGCACCGTGGCCACCAAGAACAGCACGAAATTGTCGTCGTAGAAATAAAGGCTGATGGCTATGGTCGCGGCCACCACCGCGGTGGCAAAGGCCATGCTGTGGTCCTTGGCGCTCTGGCCCACCCGCTCCAGCAGGTGCAGGCGGCGCAAAACCACCATGGCCAAGGCGGCCCCCAACAAGAGGCCGAATATCTCCAGCTGCGATTCCCCGGCCAGGAAAAAGACCACATACACCGCGCCCAACAGGGTGGCCACCAGGGCGGGCAGGAAGGAAACAGGGGTTCGGCTGCTACCGGTCATAACCTCACACCCTCTCCGTTTCCTTTTCGCCCAACAGCCCGGTGGGCTTGATGGCCATGATCACGATGACCACCCCAAAGGCGAAAACGTCTTTATAGGCGCTGGCAAAGGGCAGGGCCGCCGCGCCTATGGTCTGGAGCATGGCGAATAAAAAGCCGCCCACAATGGCTCCGTAGATGTTGCCGAAGCCGCCCACCGCTGCGGCGCTGAATCCGATGGCCCCCAGCAGCAGACCCATGTTGAAGCTGATTTCGTTGTAGTACAGGCCGTAGGTAACCCCGGCGAAGGCGGCCAGGGCCGAGCCCATGGCAAAGGTGATGTAAACCACCAGATTGAAGTTGATGCCCATAATGCGGGCGGTCTCCTCGTCCTGGGAAACCGCCCGGATGGCCATGCCCAGTTTGGTGCGTTTGATCAACACCTGCACCAGCACGATCATCAAAATGCCCGCGATGAGCATCACCGTGTTGTCAAAGCGCAGGGTGAAGTTGCCCCAGGAATGGCTCCAGTCGGGCAGCAGGGCCGGGAAGTGCTTGGGGTTGGCCCCGTCCGGGTAGAAAAGGCGGATGGACTCGCGCAGCACGGTGCCCAGCATCAAGGTGATCAGCAGCACGTTGAGCGGCGGGGCGCCCTTGAGGGGGATGATGAGCACCTTGGCGATCACCGCGCCCAACAGGGCGATGGCCGCCATGGCCACCACGGCAACCACCACTAGAATTATCACCGGATGGCCCAGGCCCATCCAGGCTAGGAGGAGGTACATGCTGAAGGCGGTGAACACGCCCCAGGTGAGCACATCGCCGTGGGAGAACTTGATTATGTCCAGCACCCCGAAGAACAGGGTGAAGCCCACGGCCACCAGGGCGTAGATCAGGCCCATCATCAGCCCATTGACGGTATGCTGGGCGATCAGTCCTAAATCCATCTGAAGCCAATCTCGCGGTTGAAAAAAGCGGACGATAATCATCCGTGGGGCGGCACCGGTCAGGCGCCGCCCCACGGCCGATTATTATAACAGTTAGCGCCTCTTAAGCTTGCGCTTTCCGCTGGCGTACTCGGAATTCTTCCAGGGAACCCACTTGCCGTCCTGCACCACGTACTTGGTGATGGCCGGGGAGATGTTCTGGCCGTGATCGTCGAAGGTCACCGGACCCACGATGGTCTTGTAGTCCTTGACGTCGGCCAACCACTTGACCACCGCCTTGCGCTTGGGGCCGGCTTCTTCGATGGCGTCCAGGATCATATTCATGGCCGCGAAGGCAAAGGGGCCAAAGGCGTCCGGGGCCTCCTTGTAACCGGCCTTTTCATATTCCTTGAGGAACCACTTGCCGCCGGGCAGGTTTTCCACCGGCTCGCCCTCGCGGAAGGCGATGGTGCCCTCGGCCAGGTCGCCGGCGCCGGTGATGAAGGCGTCGGAGATGATGCCCGAGCAGCTCTGGAACTGGGAGTTGATGCCCAGTTTGTCCATCTGCAGGCGGATACGCACTCCCAAGGGAGTCAGGCCGCCGAACCAGATCACGTCGGGATTAAGCTTTTTGGCCTGGGTCAGCTCGGCGGTGAAGTCCTGCTGATCGGCGTTGACCCCGAAGCTGCCCAGAACCTTGCCGCCGTTTTGCTTGAGGTACTTGGCGAAGTACTCATGCATGCCCTTGCCGTAGTCGGTGGTGTCGTAAAGCAGCACCCAGGTCTTGTAGCCCAGACCGGTGATGAACTTGGCGGCAACCTCGTTCTGGTTGATCATGGTGCCGTTGATACGGTGTACTTCCTTGTACTTGTTGCCGTAGGTGATGCCCGGGTGCACCGCGCCCCACACGATCACCGGCAGGCCGAAGCGGTGGTACACGTCCACCGCGGCCAGGGCCACCACCGAGCAGTAGTGGGTCGCCGCGGCGATGATTTTCTTGTCGGCCGCGGCCTTGGTGGCCACCTGCACGCCCGAATTGGGCTTGCACTCGTCGTCGAGCACCACCAACTCGTAGTTGTACTTGGCCTTGGGGTCGGCGTTGCGCAGCTTCACCGCCAGGTCGGCGGAGTTGCGCCCGCCCACGCCGATGGCCGAAACACCGCCGGTGAGCGGGCCGATAAAGGCCACCTGCACCGTGTCCTTGGCCAGGGCGGGAGTGGCCGCCAGGGCCATCATCAGCCCCAGGACGAGGCACAAAATCTTCTTTGGTTTCATCGTTTAATCCTCCTTAAAGCGGATTAGGATTTGAAAATGCCACTACCTATGGTGAAATTCAAACCTTCGCAGCCCTAGCGGGACAATTGGCTAAAGCTACGTTTTTGTAAGCAATTACGCGGGTAAATACCCGCCAAGACTAAGCGGAGCGTGCTTGATTGTCAAGCTGGCTAGGCTGAATTGGATCGTGGGATTTAAAATGCTCGGCCCTTTGCCCGCATTGCCTACAATGATTGTAGCTTTTTCTTGGCTCCCACCCAAAGCAAATCATGAGTGAGTGGCCGCCCCGGCTATTACCAAGCTGTGCATCGCCTATCCGCAACGGCCTAGTGGCCCCCATGGGCCTTTTTGAATCCTGCAAGGGGCTTGAGACAAGTCGGACGTAATATTTTCCCAAAGGGAATATAAAATTGCCCTTGGAATTTTTTGTCGCGCCCTTGCCGCCCTTGGCGGTGTATCAGGATAACATAAGAAAATTAAAAATAAAAATTAATAAAAAAGGCGCATCGCCGTGGTATCCATGGCCATTGACTCAACGGGAAAAAGGGTGCTATTTTTTCCTATCGGGAAAAAGTAGGCTTTGCGGGAATGATTTTGGCAAAAAAATTCGTGCAACCTCCGCGAGTATTTCAAGCCTGCCAAATGGGAACTGGGCCGTCCTTTGCGGCCCGGCAAGGCCGAGAAAAAGGGAGGTAGCGATGAAGAGAAGGGATTTCCTCAAAAAGGCCGGCATAGGCGCCGCGGCGGCTACCACGGCCACCGCAGTCAACGCACCTTTTGTGCAAGCCCGCCCCAAGGTGCGCTGGAAAATGGTCACCACCTGGCCTCCCAAACTGCCTTATCTGCAGGACGCGGCCGTTTACATGGCCAAACTGGTCGAGCAAATGAGCGGCGGTCAGTTCAAGATCAGGGTTTACGCGGCTGGAGAGTTGGTTCCCGCCTTGCAAACCTTCGCGGCGGTGCGCGAAGGCAGCACCATCCAAGCGGGCTCCAGCGTGGCCTATTACCAGGCCGGCAAGGCCCCCGCTGCCCAATGGTTCGCCGCGGTGCCCTTCGGGCTGAACAGCCTGGGCATGTCCGCCTGGTTCAATTCGGGAGGCGGGCTCGAGCTGTGGGAAGAGACCTATGCTCCCTTTGGAGTCATCCCCCGGCCGGGCGGCAGCACCGGGGTGCAGATGGGCGGTTGGTTCAACAAGAAGATAGAAACCATCGACGACTTCAAGGGACTGAAGATGCGCATCCCCGGATTGGGCGGCAAGGTGGTGTCCAAGGCCGGCGGCACGGTCACCCTGGTCCCGGGCGGCGAGATCTTCACCAACATGGAGCGCGGGGTGATCGACGCCACCGAATGGGTTGGCCCCCTGCATGACAAGATCATGGGCTTCTACAAGGTCGCCAAGTACTACTACTACCCTGGCTGGCACGAGCCGGGAGCCTTTGTGGAGTACATCTTCAACCGCAAGGCAGTGGAAAAGCTGCCCGCCGAGTACAGAGCCATCCTGGACGCGGCCTGCGCCCAGGCCGGCGCCTGGACCACCCAGGGCTTCAACGCGTCCAACGGTCAGGCCCTGCGGGATTTGATCTTTAAGAAAAAGGTCAAGCTGATGCGCTTCCCCGACCCGGTGCTGGCCCAGCTCAAGGTATATGCCAAGGAGACCCTGGCCGAGATCGCCGCCAAGGACAAGCAGGCCAAAAAGGTCAATGACAGCTACCAGAAGTTCTCGGCGATTGTGGGCACCTGGGGCGAGATCAGCGAAAAACCCTATTACAACGCCATCGCGGACAAGCATCCCCTATCCGGATGATGCCGCCCGCCCAATAGGTAAGGCGATCAATGGGGACGGGCTGCCGCCAAAGTTGGGGCGGCGCCCGTCCCATCCTGGGCCAATCTGATTAAGCTGTAGATATATTAAGCAGATGGTGTTTTAAATATTATTCAATGTCAGCTATGCAAGTGCACAAGGTAGGCCCACCGGCGCCAATCTAAAAATACGGGATCTTGCTTTGCTGGAAAAGACCATCGCCAAAAACATACGCGCCCTGCGCAAAGCCCGCAAAATGACCCTACAGGACGTGGAAGACCGCACCGGTCTGTCCAAGGGGTATCTGTCCAAGGTGGAGCGGGGGCTGAAGTTCCCGCCCTTTTCCACCATGGGCCAGATCGCGGGCGCCCTGGGGGTGGAAGTAATTTTTTTGCTCAAGGACAATCTGCCCGGAACCCCGGACATACGCATCGCGCTTACCCCCGCGGGCCAGGGCAACAAGGCCCAGACCCTGGCCGAGGACCGCGGGTACCGCTTCGAGGCCTTGGCCGCGGGCAAGCCGGGCAAGAACATGATCCCCTACATCATCGAGGTTGCCCCCCATGAGGAACAGACCTTTTCCCATGAAGGCGAGGAGTTCCTCTACGTCCTGGAGGGCAAGATGGAATTTTCCTACGATGACAAGACTTACATCATGAAGCAGGGGGACAGCATTTATTTCGAATCCGGGGTGCCGCACAGCGGGCGCAGCATATCCAAGGGCAAGACCAGGCTTCTGGCGGTTATGTACAACTACAAGCGGGTCTAAGCCCGCTTGGCGCCGAACCCGGCGACGCCCCTACGCCAAACCATATGACCCAACCACCGCCTTAGCGGTGTTAATTCGGGAGCTCGACATGGCTGATGAAAAAGTGAACGAGGGCGATATCCTCTGGCGTCCCTCGGAGTCGGTGATAAAACACGCCAATCTGACCGCCTTCATGGCCTGGCTTGAGCGGGAAAAGGGGCTTTCCTTTGCTGGGTACCCCGAGCTGTGGGAGTGGTCCTCCACCCAATTGGAGGATTTCTGGGAAGCGGTTTGGCAATACTTCCAGGTTCAGAGCTCCCAGCCCTATCACAAGGTCTTGAGCCAGCGCGAAATGCCTGGCGCCCGCTGGTTCCAGGGCAGCCGCGTAAACTACACCCAGCAGGTCTTCACCAAGATGACCGACCAGCGGCCCGCCTTCATGTTCAAGTGCGAAGACGGCCCGCTGCAGCCGGTGTCCTGGCAGGAGCTCTACGATCAAGTGGCCTCGGTGGCCGCGTCCCTACGGCAAATGGGGGTGGAGCCCGGCGACCGGGTGGTGGCCTTCATGCCCAACATACCCCAAACCCTGGTGGCCTTTTTGGCCTGCGCCAGCCTGGGGGCGGTGTGGTCCAGTTGCTCGCCGGATTTTGCCAGCCGCAGTGTGGTGGACCGTTTCAGCCAGATAGAGCCCAAAGTGCTTTTTGCGGTGGACGCCTATATCTACGGCGGCAAAATATTCGACACCAAAGATGCGGTGGCCGAGATGACCAGGGCCATGCCCACCCTGAAGCAAGTGGTGATGGTCTCGTATTTGGGCGGAGATCGGCAGACCGGCGCGGGCATGGGCGCCCTGGCTTGGGAAGATCTGCTGGGCCGCGATGAGCCGCTCAGCTACGAGCAGGTGCCTTTCAACCACCCCATCTGGGTGGTCTACTCCTCGGGCACCACCGGCAAGCCCAAGGGACTGGTGCACAGCCAGGGCGGGGTGATGCTGGAGTTCTTGAAGTTCCACTCCTTCCACTTGGACCTGCACCCGAATGACGTCTTCTTTTGGTTCAGCACCACCGGCTGGGTGATGTGGAACATCGTGCAAGGCGGGTTGCTGGTGGGTGCGGTGCCCATCCTCTACGACGGCAACCCCGCCTATCCCGACATGACCACCCTGTGGAAGATGGCCGCCGAGGCGAGGCTAAACTTCTTCGGCACCAGCGCGGCCTTTATCGGCGCCTGCATGCAGCAGGGCCTCAGGCCTGGGACCGAATACGATTTGAGCAGCCTCAGGGCCATGGGCTCCACCGGTTCCCCTCTGTCGCCGGAAGGCTTCAAGTGGGTATACGACGAGGTCGCCGGAGACATCATCCTGGGCTCCACCAGCGGGGGCACCGATATATCCTCCGGCTTCCTGGGGGCGTGCGCCCTCCTGCCGGTGCGGGCCGGGCAGTTGCAGTGCCGCTGCCTGGGCGTGAGGGCCGAGGCCTGGGACGAGCAAGGCCGGGCGGTTATCGATCAAGTGGGCGAACTGGTGATCAGCCAACCCATGCCCTCCATGCCCCTGTATCTGTGGAACGACCCGGACGGCAAACGTTACCTGGAAAGCTATTTTTCGGTTTATCCCAAGGCCTGGTGCCACGGCGACTGGGTGCGCATGACCTCGGATGGAGGTTGCGTCATCCTGGGCCGGTCAGACTCCACCCTGAACCGCCAAGGGGTTCGCATGGGATCGGCGGATTTCTACAATGTGCTGGACGACCTGCCGGAGCTGAGCGACAGCCTCATCGTGGGCTACACCGACGCCAAGGGCCAATACCACATGCCCTTGTTCGTGGTGCTGGCCCGGGGGTGCGCCCTGGATCAGGAGCTTACCAAGCGCATCAACTCCACCCTGCGTTCTTCCCTTTCGCCCAGGCACGTGCCAGACGGCGTGTTCGCCATTGATGAGGTGCCGCGCACCATTAATCAGAAGAAGCTGGAGGTGCCGGTGATCAAGATTCTTTCCGGAGTGCCGGTGGAGCAGGCGGTAAACATCGACTCCATGAGCAACCCGGAGTCCATCGCCTTTTTTAGGCAGTTCGCGGCCGACCCGCCCTGGTAGGGCAACCGCTTATCCGCCTGGTTAAAACGTAAGGAGCAGACCTGATGAGCCCCTGGCTTCCGAAAATACGGCCCCTTATTTTAGGAAGCCGGACATGGGGGCAACCTCCACCCCCTCGGAGGTCAACTTGTGGCGTATGGACTTGACCAATTCCAGGGCCGTGGGGGTGTCACCGTGCACACACAGGGTTTGCGCTTCCAGGTCGATCACACTGCCGTCGGTGGTGATCATCTTTTGCTCTGTGGCCACCCTGTAGGCGATATCCGCGACCTCGGCCGGGTCGGTCACCACCGCGCCGGGCACTCCCCTGGGCGCGAGGGTGCCTTCGGGAGTGTAGGCCCGGTCGGGGAAGGCCTCGAAGGCCACCCTTAGCCCCACTTGTTTGGCCACCCGTCGCATTACCTCGCCCCTGGCCCCGGCAAAGGCCACATAGATGAGTTCGGGGTTGTACTCGTACACCGCCTCGGCGATGACCCTGGCCTGCTCCTCGCGGTCCAAGCAATCAAGATAGAGCTTGCCGTGGGGCTTTACATGGCTGAGGGCGATGCCGTGTAGACGGCAAAAGGCGTCCAGGGCGCCCACCTGGTAGATGACGTAGTTGCGCAGCTCCGAGGGCGAGCATTCCATGTGCCTCCGGCCGAATCCCAACAGGTCCGGATAACCGGGGTGGGCCCCCACGCTTACACCTTTCTCAGCCGCCATGGCCACGGTCCTGTCCATGACCACCGGGTCTCCGGCATGCCAGCCGCAGGCGATGTTGGCCGAGGTGATGTGCTCCATCACCTGCTGGTCGTAACCCATGCTGTAGGGCCCGAAGCTCTCACCCATGTCGCAGTTGAGGTCTATCACGCTCATTTGCATTGCCTCACTTGATTGGAGGAATCCAGGCATCCAAGGCCAGCCGTCGCTCCCGCTCGGCCTGGTGCGCCTGGTCAAGTTCCACCGCTTGGAAGCTTATCTCGCACCCGGGCGGCGCCTGGCCCACTTTGTCGATGTCGGCGGATATGATGCAGGCGATCTTGGTGTACCCGCCGGTGGTGCCGCGCTCCCGGAGAAGCAGCACCGGGCGTCCCTGTCCGGGCACCTGCACCGCGCCCAAGGGCGTGGCCTCGCTTACCACTATGGGTCCGTTGGAGTGCTCTATGCGAGGCCCATCCAGCCGGTAGCCCATGCGGTTGGACTCGGTGGTCACCTTAAAGGTGGATTTTAAAAAAGTAGCGATGCCTTCGCTGGTGAAGCGCTCCTCTTGCGGCCCGATTATGACCCGGAGCACCCGGGCGCCGTCTGGGGGCAACAGTAAGTCCGGGGGCAGGTCCTGGGTTGGCCGGAAATTTTCAGGATCGGAAACGCACCTGAGTAAATCATCCTTTTGCAGGGCCCGGCCCGCCGGGCCTCCGAAACCGGCATAAATATAGGTGGAGCGGCTGCCCAAGACCAGGGGAGTGTCTATACCGCCGACAAGCGCAAGATAGGCGCGCATGCCGTTGCGCCGGGGGCCGAACTTCAGTATCTGGCCCGCCGCGGCGTGGTAGGCCCGGCCCGGTGCAAGTTGTTCCCCGTCGAGCTGGGCCGACAAATCGGCTCCGGCCAGGGCGAAGCCTCCGGCCCGCTCAAAGCGCAGCCTGGGACCCACCAGGGTCATCTCCAGGGCCGCGGCGTTGTCCGGGTTGCCCAGCAGGCGGTTGGCCTGGACCAGGGAGTAGCAGTCCATGCCTCCGGCCTCGGCAATGCCCAGGCTTTGATAGCCCGGCCTGCCCAGGTCTTGCACCGAGCTCTGGGCGCCGGGCTGCAATACCCTGATAAAGGGTGAGCTCTCAGCCATGATTGAGGGTCTCCACCCCGTCGTACAAATTTACGGCCCGCGCCTCGATGTCTTGATACTCGGCCACGTCCACGGCGGCGAACTGCACGCGGTCCCCCGGCTTGAACAGGGTCAGGTCGGCGTGTTCGAGCTGGAACAGTTGCACCGGGGTGCTGCCCACTATGCGCATGCCTCCCGGGGTGGCCCGGGGGTAGATCACGGTTTGCCCCACGCTGATGGCCACCGCTCCCTTGGGGGTGTGGGTGCGCGGCGATTGCATCAAGGGCACGTGCAGCTTCTCCTGCAAGGGCCCGATAAAGGGGCAGCCGGGGGTGAAGCCGAGCTGAAAGACAAAATAGGCTTGTTGGGTGTGCAGGCTAATTACCTCTTGGGGGCCGAGGCCGGTGTAGTCGCAGATATATTCCATGTCCGGCGCATAAGGCCCCTGGTAGCAAACCGGGATGCGCAGCAGACGCCCCGCGTTTTCATCGTCCTTATGAAGCATGGCCGCCTCGGCCATCTCTCCCAGGCGCGACTTGAGCTCTTGGAAAGCGACAGCGTCGGGATCGTAGAGCACGGTCAACGAGGCGTAGGTGGGCACCATCTCCCGCAGGCCCGGGATGGATTGGGACTTGAGCATGGCGCGCAGGGCCCTTACCGGGCGGTTGACCTCAAGGCTGCGCTCGTCTCCGAAGGTTATGCGCAGAGCGTGGTCCCCGGAGGGCTTTAAATTGGGTTTGGGGTAAAGCATGCTTGATTGATTAGCCCAGCACCTCGCTGATGGCCTTTTTAATGGCCACGGCCACCTGGGTGATCTGTTCCTGTTCGATGATAAAAGGCGGCGACACCACCAAGGCGTCTCCGTCGATGCCCGCCAAACCTACCGCCTTATACACGAGGATGCCACGCTCAAAAAGGTTCTGCCACAGGCGCTCGGTAACCTTTTCGGACCTGGCAAAGGGCCGCAGCGTCTGCTTGTCGGCCACCAGTTCCACCCCCCAGAGCATGCCGACCCCCCGCACGCTGGCCACGAAGGGCGAATCGAGCAGATGTAGGCTCAGTTGTTCGCCCAGAAAGCGTCCCATGGCGTCGGCGCGCTCGATCAGGTTCTCCCGCTCCAAAATCCTCACCGCGGCCAGACCGGCGGCGCAGCCCACCGGGTGGTGGCTGTAGGTGCCGCCGTGGCTGAAGGCGCCCAGACCCTCCTCCACCGCCGCGTAATGCTCCTGATTCACCGCCACCGCCGACAAGGCCAGGTTGCCGCCGGTGAGCCCCTTGCCCAGGGTCATTATGTCCGGGGTCACCTCATAGCGGCAGCCGGCAAACCAGTCTCCCGTGCGTCCCATGCCGGTCATGACCTCGTCGAAGATCAACAGCACCCCGTGTTGGCGGCAGATATCGCGCACCATCTCCAGGTAGCCCTCCGGGGGCGGCCAGGCGGCCAGGGTGGCTCCGCTGACCGGTTCGATAAGAAAGGCGGAGACTACCTTGGGCCCCAGGTTCTGGATGGTCTCGTCCAAAGCCAGGGCGCAGCGCAACCCGCAGGAGGGATGCTCCAACCCGTAGGAGCAGCGCAGGCAGTACGGCGGGGGGATGTGCACCGCATCGTGGATCAGGGGCATGTAGGAGGTGCGGAAGGCCGGACGCCCCGCCGCGGCCAAGGCTCCCAAGGTCAGGCCGTGGTAGGAACGCCAGCGGGAGATCAGCACGGTCCTGTCGTGCTCTCCCGTGGCCTGGTGAATCTGCCGGGCCAACTTGATGGCGGTCTCGTTGGCCTCGGAACCCGAAGACATGAAATAAACGCGGTTCAGGTCGCCGGGCGTGTGGGCGGCCAAGGCCGCGGCCAGCTCCTCCACCGGCGGGCTGGTGAACATGGTGGGGTGGGCATAGGAAAGCCTGGCAAGCTGTTCCGCAACCGCCTGGGCGATTTCCACCCGGCCATGCCCAAGGTTCACCACCACCGCCCCGCCGGAGGCATCCAGGTAGCGCTTACCATTGGCATCGAAAATCCAAACCCCATCGCCAGACAGCGCCATCGGCAGCGGCTGTCCCAGGCGGCGGGAAAAAACCGAACTCTTTGCCCCAGGCATCTCAGATACTCCTCCTGCGGCCCGGCCCCTGA
Organism: Deltaproteobacteria bacterium; assembly: GCA_020444205.1. Lineage (GTDB taxonomy): Bacteria > Desulfobacterota > Desulfarculia > Desulfarculales > Desulfarculaceae > Desulfoferula. Next base: position 11,544 of record JAHLLJ010000003.1, read on the forward strand.
ATCAGGGGCCTAATCCTCCGCCAGATAAACCTTGCGCACCACTTCGCTCTGGGCCATTTCCTCGGCCGGCCCAGAGGCCACGATAGCCCCGGATTCCAGCAAATAGCAGGTATCGGCCACCTCCAGGGCCAGCCTGGCCTCCTGCTCCACCATGAGCAGGGTCACCCCCCACTCCTGGTTGATCCTGAGCAGGGTGTCGTAAATATCGCGCACCACCAGGGGGGCCAGGCCCATGGATATTTCGTCGGAGAGGATAAGCTTGGGGCGCGACATCATGGCGCGGCCCACGGCCAGCATTTGCTGTTCACCCCCGCTCATGGTGCCGGCCAGCTGCTTGCGCCGCTCGGCCAATCTGGGAAACAGCTCGAACACCTGCTTCAGCAGGCCGTCCTTGGCCTCTTTGTCCTGCAAGGCGGTGGCGCCCAGCTCCAGGTTTTCCCAAACACTCATCTTGGGGAAAATCAGGCGGCCCTCGGGTATCTGGGCGATTCCCCGCTCCACCACCCGGTGGGCGGGGCAGCCGTCGATCCTTTCGCCTTCAAACCACACCTCGCCCGAGCGCAGAGGCAACAGCCCACTTATCACATTGACGATGGAGCTCTTGCCCGCTCCATTGGCCCCCAACAAGGAAATACGTTGCCCCTGATCCAACGAGAGGCTGACATCATGCAGAGCCACGGCCGGGCCGTAGCCCGCCACAACACCTTTCAACTCCAGCAAGGCCACGCTCATTTCCCCAGATATGATTTGATGACTTCGGGATCTTTTTGGATCTCCGAGGGAGTGCCCTCGGCGATCTTGTTCCCGAAGCTCAACACCATGATACGGCCGCAATAGCTCATCACCGCCCGCATGTTGTGCTCGATTATAAAAATGGTCATCCCTTGGCGGTTCAAGCCCGCGATATGGTGCATGACCTGATTGACCTCCGCCGCCACCAGGCCGGTGAGGGGCTCGTCCAAGATCAGCACCTTGGGCCGGGGGGCGATGGCGATGCCGATGGCCACCACCTTTTGCAGGCCATAGGGCAGGTTGGCCGCCTTTTCCTCGGCCTGATCGCCCAGCTCCAACAGCTCCATCACTTCCTGGGCGCGCTCGGCTATGGCCTTGTTTTTGGCCTGGGCGCCGGCGGATTGCAGGATGGCTTGAGCCAGGCCTATGTCGCCGATCTCGCGCACGCCCATCATGATGTTTTGACGGACGGTGAGATCGAAAAACAAGGTGGAATGCTGGAAGGTGCGGCTGAGGCCCTTTCTGATGATGCGGTCGGGGCGCATGCCGGTGATGAGCTTGCCGTCGAATTCCACGTTGCCCTTGCTGGGCTTGTACATGCCGCTGATCAGGTTGACCATCACCGACTTGCCCGCCCCGTTGGGCCCGATGAGCCCGAAGAACTCCCCTTGCTTAACCCGGAAGCTCACCTCGGACAAGGCCTCCAGGCCGCCGAAGTTTTTACTTACGTTGTTCACCCGCAGGATGTCGTGGTCAGCCATGGCGGGCCTCCTGCTTTTCGGCTTTGCGGTTGAACCTGGCGCGCACCACCGCGGGCAGGGAGATCATGCCGCCGGGCAGAAGGGTGATGAAGAAGATGATGATCAGGCCGTAGACCACCATGCGCCAGTAGCCCACCGCGAACAGGTATTCATTCAGGCCCGACAGGATCACCGCGCCCACTATGGGTCCGGACATGGTTCCCATGCCGCCCACTAGGTTGAACATGATGATGTCCAAGGAGGTGAAGAAGGTGAAGGTTTCCGGCGATATGGCCGAAAGATAGCTGGCCAGAATGCCGCCGCCGATGCCGGTGATAAAACAGCCTAGCACGAAAACCATCACCTTGTACTTGCGTACGTATAGGCCGCAAAAGGTGACCAGGGTGTCGTTTTGGCCGATGGATTTGTTGATCAGCCCGATCTTGGACCCGGCCAGGCGCCAGACTATCCACAACACCGCGAAGCCGTAAATCAAGGCGATGTAGTAATAGCCCGTCCAGGTTTCGCTGAACAGGGACAGGCCTTCCGGGCCCGGGATGTCGATGATCCCCATGGCCCCGCCGAAGGGGTGCTCAAAGGAGGTGAGCACCGGGTGCAGCATCTCGGCAAAGGACCAGGTGACCAATAAAAAGAAGATGCGCTTAAGGTGCACGATGAGGTAGCCGAGCATCAGGGCCAGGATAGCCGCCGCCACCGCGCCGGCCAGGTAGCCCAGCCACACGATGCTTATCAGCTTGTACTTGGCTACCAAGATGCCGGTGGTATAGGCCCCGATGGTGATGAAGCCGCCTTGGCCCAGGCTGAGCTCTCCCGCCTGGAGCATCAGCCAGAGGCACAGGCCGAAGCCCACGTTGAGCATAATTTTGATGCCTATGTGGGCGGTGAGCTCCCACATGTCCGGCGCGGCCACTTTTACCAGCAGCGGGAACAAGGCCAGCAGGGCCATCACCCCCAGCGCAACCAAATATGGAGTCAGTTTACTATTCATCGCCCAAGATCCCGGCTGGTTTGAAAATCAGGATGAGGATAACCAGGCCGAAGCCCATAAAGTGGCCGGCCTGGTGCCCCAACAAGCTGCCCCCAAAGGAATCTATGAATCCCAGGATGTAGGCGGCTATCACCGATCCGGTGACATTGCCCAGCCCTCCCAGGATGATGACGATGAACGCCTTGAGCATGGGGGTGGAGCCGCAGGAGGGGTCCACCGAGTACAGGGTGCTGACCAGCCCGCCCGCCAGGGCGGCCAGGGTCACCCCCAGGGCGAATCCCTTGGCCACGGCGCGGTCCGCGTTGATGCCCATCAACTGGGCGGCGCGCGGGTTCTGCTCCACCGCCCTTAGCTGACGCCCCAGGGCGGTGCGCCCCACCAGGTAGTAGACCCCGGCCATAATGGCTATGGCGATAAGGCCCACCCACATCTTGTTGGCCGGCAACACCGCTCCGCCGGGAAATTTGATCAGTCCGGATATGGGGAAGGCCACGGACTTTTGTTCGGTGCCGAACACCTGCCAGCCCAGGCCCTCCATGAGCATCCACACGCCCACCGTGGCCATGTAGCCCGCCAGCCATATGTGCCGTATGTTGCGGAATATGGTCCGCTCGAACGCCGCGCCCAAAAAGGGGAAAATCAGCACCAGGCAAAACAGCGCGGCAAAGTAGGGCAGGCCTAAAATTTCAGTGGCGTAATAGGTGGTCATGGCCCCCAGCATGAAGAACACGCCGTGGGCCATGTTTACCTGGTGCATGATGCCGTAGATCAGGGTGAGCCCCGACGCCACCAACATATAGATGGAACCCAGCACCAGCCCGGTCACCACCATCTGCATGAACATCTGTGTCGTCAAGTTGTCAACCGCTTTCCCTTGAAGTCAGGGATTTGAATCAGCCGGCGCCCCTTGGCCGGGGCGCCGGCCGACAACACGCTAAAGCAGCGTTGATGCCCGTGATACCGCTACTGGTAGATAACCGGCTTGCCGTCCTTGAGCACCGTCACCGGCAGAGGCGAGGTGTACTGGTTGTTTATGCCGTAGCCGGGCAGCAGGGGGTTGTCCTTGCCGATGAGCTTGAGCTCGCCCAGTAGGGACTCGATCTTCAGATCACGCATGGTGGCCACGATCTTGTCCGGGTCCAGGCTCTGGGCCTTTTCCACGGCGGCCGACAGGTGCATGAAGGCCATGTAGCTTTCCCAGCTGTTGGCTCCGGGGTCCTGGTCGTAACGCTTGCGGTACTCTGCCCAGTAGTCCTTGAAAGCCTGAGTGGGAAGCTGGTCCGGCGGCCACAGGCGCAGCATGATAACGCCTTCCACGTTCTTCTTGCCGCCGATCTTGACCAGGGGGCCTACCTTGGGGGCACCGGTGAGGTTGGTGAAAGTGCCCTTGTAGCCCAGTTCCCGGGCCTGCTTGATCAAAAGGGCCAGGCCCGCCGCGGGCCAGGCGCCGCCTTCGATGTGGTCGGGGTTCTTGGCCAGAATCCGGGTAAGGGCTGGGGTGAAGTCGCCGGTGTTGATGGGCACGAACTCCTCGGCCACCAGGATATCGCTCATGTTGTTGACCTTGAGGGCGTTCTTCAAGGTCTTGGCGTCGCTGCGCCCCAGGACGTTGTCGGCGGTGAGCAGCACCAGCCTCTTGACGCCCAGCTTCTTGTAAATTTTGATGCCCTCGATGGACATGGTCAGGTCGGCCGAAGGCATGGTGCGGAACAGGTACTTGTTGTTGGCGTTGGTGAAATCGGCTCCGCCGGCGATGGCGGCGATGGTGACGATTTTGTTTTTGTTGATCAGGGGAATCTGCGGCTTGGTAACCGCGCCGCCCAGGGTGCACATGAATTTGGCGCCTTGGGCCACGCCCCGTTTCAGGCAGGAAATCGCGTCAGCGGGGATGTAGCGGTTATCGCAACGGATCTTTTCCCACAGGTAGGTTTCGCCGTTGATCTTGATACCGCCCGCCTTATTGACCTTCTCCACGGCCAGGCCGACGCCGCGGTCCTGGGAGAATCCCCACGAGGCGGCTTTACCGGAAAAGGGGTTGTTGGAAAGAATCTTCAAGGTTTTGGTCTCAGCCAACCCGTTCCCGGTCAAGGCCGGGGAGACCAGCAGCAAACCGGCCAGGGCCGTCAGGCCCAGCAGCCTGAGGGTCTTCCCCAAGGGCTTGATAGATATACACATTGCAATGCCTCCTTATTTTGCTATTTATCCTCTAAAGTCGTGCCGCCAATTGTCGGCAAAAGACCTGATGCTCTCTGGCAGTCGCTGAGTGATGGGGCCCCAACCAGGGCCGCATGCAATGAATTTCCCCGGCCTTGTCAATTGGGCAGGCACAATTTCACCTATATGACAACTGCTATGGGGCGGATGGGCGATCCCGTGCCGCCCCTTATTTTCAGAGGTAGAGCGATAAATAAAAAACCAGCCACCTTGTCGGCCGCCAGTTCTTCCAGGTTGAGCACTTCCATGATGTGTATGCCGTTTTCCACCAGCAGGATGCCGTGTACCGGCAACCCCGGTGAAGGTGTCTTTTCAAGCGCTACGGTGTCGCTGCCTACAAACTTGACTCCCTTGCCGGCCAGCCAACGGGCTCCGTCTTCCACCAGCCCCGGCGCGCCGTGTTCATGGGCGATGTATTTTGGCGGGTCGGAAAAATGTTGAATCCACCCGGTGCGAATGAGCACGGCATCGCCTTGGTCCAACTCGGCGCCGCAGGCTTCAGCGGCGCCTTCCAGGGACGAAGCGTTGATAGAGTAGTCGCTACCCAGGCAATCCACTCCCTCGTAGCCCGCAATATCCAGTAGATGGCCCCGGCAAAAAATGGGGTCTACTTCTTCGATGCCGCCTTTTTTCAGGCCCTCATAATCCTGGAATGGAGTTATGTCGCCGACCTTGTGAACCTGGCGGTCCACGCTTATATGGCCCAGCGCGTCGATGTGGGTTCCGGTGTGGCCGCCGGTGGAGAAAACGCAGTTGGCGGTGGTTAAGCCATCGGCGTAGGGCAGGTCGCCATGGATGCGTCCCAGGGAAAAAGTGAAAGGCGGATGGGTGGGGAAATGGGGCATCCCCACAAAATAGTCCATACCCAGGTCGTAAACTTTGGCGTTTTGGGCCAAAGCGCCTAACTCTTTAGGATTCAAACCTCTTTTTCCTTTTGGGGATGATCGTGCCAAGACAGTGAATTGCGCTCCGTGGCCCTCACGTGGGCCTCCATGGCCTCGGCGGCCTCCTCGGCGCTTTTTTCCGCCAGCTTTTCGATCACCAAGGCGTGCTCAATATCAACCTCCGGCAACCGGCCGGGCCGGACCATGGCGCGCACTCCCATCCAGTCGATGAGGTCGCGCACGTTCTCCAAGGCCTCCACCAGGTAGGAGTTGCCCGCCAACGAGGCCATGAAAGAGTGGTAGATGCGGTCGTTTTTGATGTAGCCCACATGGTCGTCGCTTTCGGTGGACGCAACGCAGGCGTAGTGGATTTGCCAAAGCCGGTCTATCTGTTGCGGGGTTATGCGCTCGGCCACCTTGCGCATGACCGCCACTTCCAGCACCAGACGGAATTCGTACAGGTCTTTGATCTCATCGATGGAAAGGGACCTGATGATGACTCCCTTGCGCGGGACCAGGTTGACAAAGCCGCGCATGGACAAGTCCAGCAGCGCCTCGTGAACCGGCGTCTTGGACATGCCCAGTTGTTTGGCAAGGGAGTGTTCGCTGTAGGTGTGGCCCGCCTTGAGCGTGTTGCTCATGATCCCTTCCTTGATGGCGTCAAAGGCCATCTCCCGAAGGGAGGGCGGGGTCTTGATGGCCGAAAGGCCGGTTTCGCCTTTAATACTCATATAATGCGCTCTGAGATATCAGATATTACATCTCACAACTATCACTTTCCCAAATTCGTTGTCAACGGCTTTCTTTGGCGCAGGGGGCATCGGTGGGGCCCATGAAGTAGGCGAAATACCACCAAAAGGAAGGTTTGGCTCTTAATCGCTAAGTGAGGCCCAGGAGGTAAAATCCCTGAAAAACCTGGAATGGCAATATCGGCCTATGCATAGCCCCGCGTTTGCGGTTTTGCGGTGAGGTTACAAATTAGTAAGGAAATTTAGATGAATAGCCGAAAATTTTTTCTAGTTTTTATAAAAAATTTTGCTCGGGTTACTTAATATCAGTATTTGCCTATTAGTTACCATTAGGGGGTATTTGTAATGCCGATGACAATTTCGGTTGGCTCTTGCTATAGTTTCGCCTTACGTGGTAGACGATGCGGGGTCCATTTCGTCAATACTGAAAGGGCATGAGGGCATGGAGCAGCAAAGTTCGCTGGAGATCGGACAGGTCATTTCGGTTGCCGGCTCCAAGGTAGCCGGTGTAATGGCCAGCTACAAGGAGGCCGAAAAAGCGGAGCATGTTTCGCGGGCCACGCAGGTGGGCGCCATTGTCACCATCATTACTCCCTTGTCTTTGGTTTTTGGCATGATCGCCAGCATCACCACCAAGAACCCCTCCTATCCGCTCTCCGCCGATGAAAGCCGCATAATCGAGATAGACCTGCTGGGCGAGGCCCTGAAGCAGGACGCGGAGGGCCACTTTATTTTTCAGCGGGGCGTATCGGTTTATCCGGGGCTGGGAGCCTCGATCCGTGCCACATCTTCCAAGGATTTGGCCCAGATATATGCCCAGCCTTCCACGCCCTGCATAAAGGTCGGCTCCCTGCGCCAAGACCCCTCGCAGGCCGCATTTGTCAAGGTGGACGAGCTCATTGGGCAGCACTTTGCCATTTTGGGCAATAGCGGCACCGGCAAATCATGCGCCATCGCGGTGCTCCTGAGATCCATATTCAAGAATTATCCCAATGGTCACGTGGTCCTGCTGGACCCCCACGACGAATACACCCAGGCCTTTGGCGACCAGGCGGAGGTAATTTCGCCGGAAAACCTGCACTTGCCTTATTGGCTGCTCAACTTTGAGGAGGCCACCGAGGCCCTTTGCAGCCAGGAGCCCGGAGGCCGGGAGGTGGAGGCCCCCATCCTCAAGGCGGCGATCCTGGCCGCCAAGCAGGCCTACTTGGCCAGCTCCGGCGGCCGCGCGCCCTTTACGGTGGACACTCCCATCCCCTATCGCTTGTTCAAGGTGATCGAGCACATCAAAGCCGAAATGGGCAGGCTCAACCGGCCGGAAAAGGTGCAGCCGTATCTAAGGATTATCTCCAGGATAGAAAGCCTGGACCGGGACAGCCGTTTCAGCTTTATGTTCTCGGGCCTTCATGTGCAAGACAACATGGGCGAGGTGCTCTCCCAAATACTGCGGGTGCCGGTGAACGACAAGCCGATCACCATTTTCCGCCTGGCGGGCCTGCCTTCGGAGATCGTGGACGTGGTGGTTTCCCTGCTTTGCCGGCTGATATTCGACTTCGCCCTCTGGGGCGGTAAAGACCAGTCGGTTCCGATCCTGCTGGTGTGCGAGGAGGCCCACCGCTACGCTCCCCGCGACCGGGAGCTGGGCTTCGCCCCCACCAGGCGTTCCATCGCCCGCATCGCCAAGGAGGGGCGTAAGTACGGAGTTTCCTTGGGCCTGGTCACCCAGCGCCCCTCCGAGGTGTCAGAATCCATCCTCTCCCAGTGCAACACCCTGTTCATCATGCGTCTGAGCAACGAGAGGGACCAAAGGTTCGTAACCCACGTGTTGCCCGAAAGCGCCACCGGGCTTTTGCGGGCCCTGCCGGTTTTGCGCTCCCAAGAAGCCATAGCGGTGGGGGAAGGCGTCAGCCTGCCGATGCTGATCTCCTTTGACGAGGTTGCCGACGGCAGCCGCCCGCGTAGCGACACCAAACGGGTCTCCACCGGGTGGCAAGGGGTGCAGCCGCAACGCGAAGTTCTGGACCGCACCATCGAGCGCTGGCGCCTGCAAGAGTGAGGTGCATCAGGGGCCGCTCCCAGGCCCTGGAGAACTACCCTAAATTGAGAAGCCAGGCCGCCGGTTGGTTGACCGGCGGCATGGCTGTTTGAAGCCCGTCCGCCGGCTCGAGCGTGGGAAGTCAACATCACGCCTTTGCTCGGGGCCGGATTTTACTCAACAACCTATACACATGTTGACTATAAAATCCTTTGGCGGTATCCTGGGGGCATCAAGTTAAGCCCCATGCCCGATTTCATGCCGGAGCCTGCCAGCATGCCGTCCGTATGGCCAAAAGACCGTCCCCGCGCGGTCATTCACATCAACGTGGCTGATTTCGCCGTGGCCGTGGAGCGCCTGGAGGACCCCGGGTTGCGCGGCTGGCCGGTGATCGTGGCCCCCCAGGGCGCGGCGCGGGCCCGGGTGTTCGACATGAGCGAGGAGGCCTTCCAGGCCGGGGTGCGCAAGCACATGCCCCTGGCCCGGGCTCAGCGCCTGTGCCGCGAGGCCAAGATCGCCGCGCCCCGGCCCCATTGCTACGAGAAGGCCATGGCCGCCCTGCTCAAACGGGCCGCGCCCTTTTCGCCCTTGGTGGAGGCCGAGGAGGACAGCGGTCATCTGTTCCTGGACCTCACCGGCACGGCCCGCCTTTTCGGCCCGCCCCAGGACGTGGCCCAGCGCCTCCGCCGCACGGTGCGGGGAGAGCTGGGCCTGGACCCCATTTGGGGCCTGGCCGGCAACAAGCTGGTGGCCAAGGTGGCCACCCGGGTGGTCAAGCCCAGCGGCGAGCACATTGTGGAGCAGGGGGGCGAAGAAGCCTTTTTGCGGCCTCTGCCGCTTTTTTTGCTTCCCGGCCTGGAGCGGGAGGACCTGTTGGCCCTGGGTGAGTTTCACCTGCACCGGGTGCAGCAGGCCCTGGCCTGGAGCCCGGAGCACCTGGCCGTGGTGTTCGGCAAGAGGGCCGTACAGGTGCACGGCATCCTGCGCGGGAGGGACGACAGCCCGGTGCTGCCCCTGGGCCACAAGCCGCCGGTGCTGCGCCTGGAGCAGGAGTTGGGTCAGGACAGCAACCGGGTGCCCGAGGTGGAGGCAATACTGTGGCGCCTGGTGGAGCGGGCGGGCGCGGCCCTGCGCGGCCAGGGCAGGGTGGCCCGGCGCCTGGTACTGAGCCTGGACTACTCCGACGGGGCGCGGATCTTTCGCCAGCGCTCCCATCAGCCGGGCACGGCCAATGACTTTGTGCTCTTTGATCTGGCCCGGGCTTGTTTGGCCTCGGCCTGGGCCCGGCGGGTGCGCCTCAGGCATCTGTGCCTGAGCTTCTCGCGCCTCACCTTCCCTCCGGCCCAGATGGAGCTGCCCTTTGGTGAACAGGATCCGCCTTTGGCCAAAGGCGAGGCCCTGCTGGCCGCCCTGGACGCCATCCGCCGCCGTCACGGCCTCGGCAAGATCAAGCTGGGGCGCGGCCTGGAGGCGCAATGATGGTGCTGCCGGTGGTGCGCTCTCATTTTTCCCTGATGCGGGGCATTGCCTCGCCCAAGGCCCTGGCCCGCCGGGCCAAGGCCTTGGGCTACCATTGCCTGGCCCTGGCCGACCGGGACAATCTCTACGGCCTGTGGGAGTTTGGCCGCGCCTGCCGGGAAAACGGCCTGCGCCCCATCACCGGCTCCGAGGTTACCTCGCCCCACGGCGCGGCCCGGGCCTGGTGCCTGGTGGAATCGGCCCAAGGCTTTGCCAGCCTCTGCCGCCTGCTCACCCGCCGCCACACCGAGGAGGGCTTTGACCTGGCCCGGGCGGTGGGGGAGGAGGCCGAGGGCTTGTCCGTGCTCACCGACGACGCCGCCCTGCTGGCTGTCTGGCGGAAGCGCGGGGTGCCCGCCATGGCCGCCCTGCCCCGCAAGCCCACCGGCGCGCCCTTGGAGCTGCGGCGCCTGGCCCGCCGTGTGGGCGCGCCCATGGCCGCCCTGGCCGGCGCCTGCTTTTTGGAGCCCAGCGACCGTCAGCGCCACATGGTGCTCCGGGCCATTGCCGCCAACACCAGCCTGTCCCGCCTGGGCCCCAGCGGCCTGGCCCCGCCCGACGCCGTGTTGGCCGGGCCCTCTGAGTACGCTAGCCGCTTCGCGCCCCTGCCCGAGGCGTTGCACGGAGCCGCCGCCCTGATCGGGCGCCTGAGCTTTGTGCCCAAGCCGGGCATCACCATGCCTCCCTGGCACGACGCCCAGGGGCGCGGCGCGGACCAGGTGCTCAAGGCGCGGGCCTACGCGGGGGCGGCCCAACGCTACGGTGAGCCCCTGCCCGGCGAGGTGGTGGCCCGTCTGGAGCATGAGCTGGGCATCATCGCGGGCAAGGGCTTTTCCTCCTATTTCCTGGTGGTGGAGGACATCGTGACGCGCAGCCCGCGCATCTGCGGCCGGGGCTCGGGCGCGGCTTCCCTGGTGGCCTTTTCCCTGGGCATCACCAACGTTTGCCCCATCAAGTTCAACCTCTATTTTGAGCGCTTCATCAATCCCCAGCGGGTGGACCCTCCGGACATTGACGTGGACTTCGCCTGGGACGAGCGCGATCGCGTGATCGAATCAGTTCTGAAGCAATACCAGGGCCGCTCGGCCATGGTGGCCACTCACATCTTTTTCCAGGGGCGCATGGCCATCCGCGAGGTGGCCAAGGTCTACGGCCTGCCGGCCCGTGAGATCAAGCGGGTGATGCGCCATCTGCCCTGGCTGCGCGGGCCGGTGGAAGGCCACACCGGTTTCTACCCCAAGCGCCAGGCCTTGCCGCCGGGGGCCAAGGCCGACCTGGCCGCGCCCTGGCCCGAGGTGCTGGCCGCAGCCCAGTCCATCGTGGGCATCCCCCGCCACATCAGCGTGCACGTGGGCGGAGTGGTCATCACCCCCGGCCCTATCGACCGGCATGCTCCCTTGGAGATAGCGCCCAAGGGGGTGCCCATCATTCAGTGGGAAAAGGAGGGGGCCGAGGAGGCCGGGCTGGTCAAGATAGACCTGCTGGGCAACCGCTCCCTGGCGGTTATCCGCGACGCGGTGGCCGAGGTGAAGGCAGGCGGTCACGCTTTTGACGAGGCGGGGTGGCAGCCAGAGGACGACCCGGTCACCCAGAAGCTGGTGTCCCAAGGCCGCACCATGGGCTGTTTTTACATTGAGAGCCCGGCCACCCGCCTGCTGCAGGAAAAGGCGGCCCGCGGCGACTATGAGCGTTTGGTGATCCACTCCAGCATCATCCGTCCGGCGGCCAACGATTACATTCAGGAGTATCTGCACCGCCTGCACGGCGCGCCCTGGCAACACATCCACCCCCTGCTGGAGCCGATCCTGGCCGAGACCTACGGCATCATGGTCTATCAGGAGCAGGTGTCCCAGGCCGCCGGGGCCCTGGCCGGTTTCAGCCACGCCGAGGGCGACCGCTTGCGCAAGGTGATGACCTGGAAGGACAAGGGCCGGGCACTCAGCGATTACCGCCAGAAGTTCGAGGACGGAGCCCTGGCCCGGGGGGTGAGCCCGGCGTGCATCGATGAGGTGTGGTCGATGATGATGAGCTTTGCGGGCTACTCCTTTTGCAAGCCCCACAGCGCCAGCTACGCCCGGGTGTCCTTTCAAGCGGCCTATCTCAAGGCCCACTTTCCAGCCGAGTTCATGGCCGCGGTGATCTCCAACCAGGGCGGTTTTTATTCTGCCTTTGCCTATGTGTCCGAGGCCCGGCGCCTGGGGTTAACGGTGCTGCCACCCTGCGTGAACCGCAGCCGGGCGGCCTGGAGCGGGCAGAGTCGCCAGATGCGGGTGGGGTTGATGGCCGTGAAAGGCCTGGGCCGGGGAACCATGGGGCGCATCATCGCCGGGCGGCGGCAGCGGCCCTACACGGGCTTTGACGACTTTTTGCTCCGGGTGCGCCCCGCCGAGGACGAGGCCCGGTCCCTGATCCACGCCGGGGCCTTCAGCGAGCTGCACCCGGGCGCGGACCCGGCCGAGCTGCTCTGGCGCTTGGCCCGCACCCGCCGCCTGCGCGAAGCGGCCGCCAAGGAGCGGGGCCTGTTTTCCGCCCCGCCTCCGGTAAACGCCCCGTCTTTGCCGCCCGGCGACCAACTGGAGCGCCTGCGCCGCCAGTACGCGGTGCTGGGCTTTTTGCCCAGCCGTCACCCCATGGTGCTTTTCGCCGAGGGCCTGCGCGGCCGAAAGATCATCAAAGCCCGCGATCTGGCCCGCCATATCGGCCGCCGGGTGCGCCTGGCCGGGTGGCTGCTTACCGGCAAAACGGTGTGGACCAAAAGCGAGGAGCCCATGCAGTTTCTCAGCTTCGAGGACGAGACAGGCCTGGTGGAAACCACTTTTTTTCCGGCCGCTTACCGCCGCTTCGCCATGATGCTGGACTGGTCTCGGCCCTATCTGCTGGAAGGGCGGGTGGAGGAGAACTTCGGGGCGGTTACGGTGAACGTGGAGCGGGTGCTGGGACAGCCTCAAAGCAGCAATTGGGCCCCAAGCTCAAGCAAGCCTGCAAAATGTTTATATAGTAACTAGTCAAATATAAAAAATAAATTACGGAGACACAATTTTGTTACTTGACATACATTCATGTATGTATATCTTTTCCGTACGGACCGAACACCAGTGCGAAAGGAGGCGCAGTGGCCCGTAGGACCAACGAACAAGCCCAGGAGACCAGGGAGAAAATCCTGGAGGGCGCCCTAAACGTGTTCAGCGAAAAGGGCTTTTCCCGCGCCACCCTGAGCGATATCGCCAAACGCATAGGTATGACCAGAGGAGCGGTCTATTGGCACTTCAAAGATAAGCGGGAGCTCTTGGTGGAGTTGATCGAGGCCATGAATGCCAAGGAGAAGGTTTTGTTGGCCGAGAAAGTTCCCACGCTTGAGTCCCTGGACGACTTACTGGCCCAGTTTCTGGCTAGAATCGACTACTTGGAAACCAATAAAGAGTTTCGCAAGTATATTTACTTCATGTCCATGCAAGTGGAGTGGGCCACTGAGAAGCAGATATTTAACCGGCTACGTGACGAACAAGCACGCAATGCACCTTTCATGGAGTGCAATAAGGCGTTGAAGCTGGCCCAGGAGCGGGGTGAGATACGCCCCGGGGTGGACCTGGGGCAAGTTTTTGACAGTTTAGTGGGAATGTTCACCGGAATAGTGCGCTATTACCTTTATGGAATGGCCAGTGCTCCGTTGCGTCCCACTATTAAAATGGCCATGCAGGCGTACATCGCCAGCATCCGCGCCTGAACTAATTTTGTGAAGGGGCGGTGTGTATCCCCCCGGAAGAACTAAGGAGATTTCTTACGATGCGTGTTTTAAAACCCATCGTCATCGGTGTTGCGTTACTGGCCCTGGTGGCCGTAGGTTGGGTGGTCCGCGGCCTGGTCTCCAGCGGGCAGCCCGGCGAGGGCAAGAGCATGGCTGCCATGGCCGGCCGGGGAGGAGCCCCACAGGTTACGGTCGCCAAGGTCCAAGAGGCTTCCCTGAAGCCGCCCAAAAAGTACGTGGGCCACGTGGAGGCCATCCAGGACGCCGAGATATATGCCCAGGTGTCCGGCACCATCAAGCAGGTCCACTTCAAGGAAGGCGCCATGGTCAAGGAGGGCGACCTGCTGTTCACCATTGATCCCGACCGCTACCAGGCCAGGGTAGAGCTCTACCAGGCTACCCTTACCCAGGCCAGGGCCAGCCTGGCCGCGGCCAAGGCCAATTTGGAGTCGGTTCAGGCCCAGCTTTCCTACGCCGACAGCTACCACAAGCGTTTAAAGAGCGCGGGGGCGCGCAGCGTGGTGCAGGCCGACGTGGACAAGGCCGATAGCGCGGTGCGTCAGCTCACGGCGGCCCAGCAGGAGGCCAAGGCCAAGATCGAGCAGTTAAAGGCTCAAATCAAGCAGTCCGAGGCCAACCTCGAGGTGGCGCGCATTGATCTTGACTACACTCAGGTGCGCTCGCCCATAACCGGACGCATCGGCAAGGCCGAGGTCACTGCCGGCGACTATGTGAGCCCCGGCGCGGTGATGTTGGCCCGGGTGGTGCAAGTGGACCCGGTCAGGGTGCGTTTCGCCATGAGCGACCGCGACTATCTGGACCTGCTCAAGATTAAAAAGCGCGACGGCATAGAGGCCATCCAGGCCAAGCTGCAACTTGCCAATGGAGATTACTTCCGGGGAGAAGGCGCCCTGGACTTTGTGGGCAACCGCATGAACCTCACCACCGGCACCATTGTTTTGCGCCTGCGCTACGGCAACGCCGGCGATGAGCTGGTGCCCAACAGCTACGTCAAGGTGTTCGTGGAGACTCCCGGCACCTCCCGCAGCCTGGTCTTGCCCCAACAGGCGATCTTGACCGATCCAAAAGGTGAGTACGTCTATGTAGTCTCTGACAAGGGCACGGCCCAAAAGCGTTACGTGGAGCTGGGTGACAGCGTTCAGGGCAAACGCATAATCATTTCCGGCCTCAAGTCCGGCGAGTCCGTGGTGGTCCAAGGCCTGCAAAAAGTGCGGCCCGGCCAGCCGGTCAAGGTGGCCAAGACCACGGCCGCCAAGGGTGGAGAGGATCGCCAGTCATGATCTCGCGCTTGTTCATAGAACGGCCCCGCTTCGCCATGGTCATAGCCATCGTGCTGACCCTGGCTGGAGCCCTGGCCCTGTCTACGCTGCCTATAGAGCAGTACCCCCAGGTTACCCCGCCCACGGTGGTGGTGGAGGCTTTCTATCCCGGCGCCAGCGCAGAGGTGTTGGCCAAAACCGTGGCCACGCCCATTGAGCAAGAGATCAACGGCGTGGACAACATGATCTACATGGAGTCCAAGAGCGACAACCAGGGCAACTATCAGCTCACGGTAAGCTTTGAGGTGGGCACTGATTTGGACATCGCCTTGGTCAAGGTGCAGAACCGCTTGCAGCAGGCCACCTCCAAGCTGCCCCCCGAGGTGACCCAACAGGGTCTCACCGTGGAGACGCGTTCTTCCAGCGTTTTGTGCTTCATGGCCGTCTACTCCCCGGACAACTCCCGCGACGAGTTGTACCTGAGCAACTTTGTACATGAGCGGCTCAAGGACCCCCTCAAGAGGGTGCCCGGCGTGGGCGGAGTCACCGTTCTTGGCGGCCAGTACTCCATGCGGGTGTGGCTCAACTCCGACCGGCTGGAGGCCCTGGGCCTGAGCAGCCAGGACGTGGTCAACGCCATATCCTCTCAGAACATCCAGGCCTCCATCGGCTCGGTGGGCGCGTCTCCCGGCGCCGATGACATAAAACTGGTCTACACCCTGAAAACCCAGGGCCGCCTCA
This sequence comes from Deltaproteobacteria bacterium, assembly GCA_020444205.1. GTDB lineage: Bacteria > Desulfobacterota > Desulfarculia > Desulfarculales > Desulfarculaceae > Desulfoferula. Next base: position 27,188 of record JAHLLJ010000003.1, read on the forward strand.
ACGACCCCATCGACTTCTCCGAAATCATCTTACGCACCGATCCCCAGGGTGGCCAGGTGCGCCTGAAGGACGTGGCCCGAGTGGAGCTGGGCCGTGACTCCTACGCCTACAGCGCCAACTACGACAACATGCCCTCCGTGGCCATTATTCTGGCCCAAACCCCGGGCTCCAACTCCCTAGCCACCATGGAGGGAGTGAGGGCGGAGATGAAGAGGCTTGAGAGCACCTGGCCCGCTGGGGTGACCTATGCCATGGCCTATGACGCCACCCTTACCATCACCGCCTCGGTGGAGGAAATTCTCTACACCTTGTTACTGACCTTCGCTCTGGTGGTGTTGGTCTGCTTCGTCTTCCTGCAGGACTGGCGGGCCACCCTGATTCCGGTGGTGGCCATTCCGGTGTCGTTGTTGTCCACCTTCGCGGTGCTCATGGCATTGGACTACACCATCAACCTCTTGACCCTATTCGCTCTTGTTTTGGCCATTGGACTGGTGGTGGATGATGCCATCGTGGTGGTGGAGCGCGTCTATCACCTCATGGAGAACGAGGGCTTGGGGCCCAAGGACGCGGCCATCAAGGCCATGCGCGAAGTCAGTGTGGCCATCATCGCCATCTCCCTGGTGCTCTTGGCCATCTTCGTGCCCGTGGGCTTTGTGGCCGGTCTGACCGGCCAGATCTACCGCCAGTTCGCGGTGACCGTATCCACCTCGGTGCTGTTCTCCGCCATCGTGGCCTTGACCCTAAGCCCGGCCCTGTGCGCCATCCTGCTGCGCAAACAACACGGCATCACCCGTGGACCCCTGGCCTGGTTCAACCGGGCCATGGACAAGGGGCGCGACGGCTATGTGGTGTGGTCCATGTGGCTGGCCAAGCGCCTGGCCTTTCCGGTGGTGATCCTTTTGGCCCTGGCGGCCATCAGCGGCCTGTTCTTCTACACCACACAGACCTCGCTCATCCCCCCGGAAGACCAGGGGGTCATATTCACTGACGTCCAGCTACCCGAGGGGGCCACTTTGGCGCGCACCAAGGCGCTCATGAAGCGGATATCCGAGTCCACGCGAAAGCTCGATGGAGTCAAATCGGTGATGGACCTTTCCGGATACAGCATCATCGGCGGCAGCGGCGAAAACGTTGGCTTCATGGTCACCCACTTGGTCGATTGGGACGAGCGTAAAACAGCTGAGATGCAAATAGATGCTTTTGTCAGGAAATTGCAGATCAACGCCGCTCAGATGCCCGAGGCCAGGATCAGCATTTTCACCCCGCCGTCCATCATGGGGCTGGGTTTGAGCAACGGTCTGGACATCCGCTTGCAGAGCATCACCGAAAGCGATCCCCAAAAGCTGGCCCAGGTGCTGAGGAACTTCCTCATGCGCCTGAACACCTCGCCGGAGATCATGGTGGCCTTTTCCTCCTATGCGGCCGACACCCCGCACCTGTACCTGGAGGTGGACCGCGCCAAGGCCGAATCCCTGGGGGTTTCGGTCGGGAGCCTGTTCACCACCCTGCAGAACTACCTGGGCTCGCGTTATGTCAACGACATAAACCTCGGCAACCAAGTTAACAAGGTCATGGTGCAGGCCGACTGGCCATTCCGCAAGAGTCTGGAGGACATAGGCGAGCTGAACGTGAAGAACAGCGCCGGGGAAATGGTGCCGGTGTCCAGCCTGGTCAGGATCAGGCCCACTGCCGCGCCGCGCATGCTGCTGCGCTTTAACCTGTTCCCCAGCGCCTCTATCACCGCCCTGACCGCTAACGGAGTCAGCACCGGTGCGGCAATCGCCGCGGTGGAGCGCATGGCCAAACAGAGCCTGCCCAAGGGCTACACCCTGGACTGGTCGGGCATGAGCTATCAGGAACGTAAGGTGCAGAGCCAGGGCGTCATGCTCATGGGCCTGTCCCTGCTCTTCGGCTACCTCTTGTTGGTGGCCCAATATGAAAGCTGGACCGTCCCGGTGCCGGTTATGCTCTCCATCACCGTGGCCGTGGCCGGAGCCCTGGCCGGTCTTAAGCTCATGGGCCTGTCGCTGAGCATATACGCCCAACTTGGCTTGATCCTGCTGGTGGGCTTGGCCAGCAAAAACGCCATACTTATCGTGGAGTTCTGCAAGACTCAACGCGAGAAGGGCCGCACCATTTTGGAAGCGGCGCGTATCGGCATCCACGAGCGGTTCCGGGCGGTGCTCATGACCGCCTTTACCTTCATCCTAGGCACAATGCCCATGATCTTCGCCACCGGCGCGGGCGCCAGCAGCCGCCAGGCAATCGGTCTGACGGTGTGCGCGGGCATGGTGGCGGCCACGGTAATGGGCATTCTCATAGTGCCCCCCCTGTACGTCCTGTTCCAAGGACTGCGTGAATATATCAAGGGAACCCTGTTTGCAAGCAAGGAGCAGCCCCCCCAACAAGAGGCCGCCAAGGGGAACCTCTCATGAAGATGAAATTTTTAATCATACCCATGTTGTGCCTGACCCTCGCCGGGTGCGTCACGGTGGGTCCCAACTATCAAGAGCCTCCCGCGCCCAAGGCCGACGTCTCCGATGTGAACGACGCCTCCACTCAAAAGGGGCGCCGGGCATCCATAACCAAGCAAGACTTGGTCTCCTGGTGGACGGTCTTCAATGATCCCCTGCTCAGCGCGCTGATCCAAGAGGCGCTCAGCGGCAATCTGGATGTACGCCAGGCCAAGGCCAAGGTGCGCGAGGCCAGGGCCCAGTTGGTCATCAGCCGGGCGGGCCTGTTCCCCGCGGTGGACGCCGGCGGCTCCTACCAGCAGGCCAGGAGCATCACCAGCTACAATGCCGACGATGAGGGCGTGCGCACCGAGAACACCTATTATAACGCCGGATTCGACGCTTCCTGGGAGATCGACATCTTTGGCGGCACCCGGCGCGCGGTGGAGGCGGCCAAGGCCGACATCCAAGCACAGCAAGCGTCGCTGGAGTCGGTGTGGGTTTCCATGGCCGCCGAGGTGGCTCAAACCTATGCGGCCATTCGTTCCTATCAGCAACGGCTCAAGGTGGCCGAGAACAACCTCAGGGCCCAGGCCGACACCCTGGATATATTGGAGACCAGGCTGCGAGCCGGGCTAAGTGACGAGTTGGACGTGCAACAGGCGCGTTACAACCTGGAAAATAGCCGCTCCACTATTCCCAGGCTCAAGAGCGGCTTGGAAATCTCCTTAAACGCCCTGGCGGTGCTGGTGGGCAAGATGCCCGGCAAGCTGCAAAAGCGCCTGGAAAAATCCACGCCCATACCGGTCGCGCCCTTTGATGTGGTGCTTAAGATCCCGGCCGACACCTTGCGTCAACGGCCCGACATCCGCCGGGCCGAGCGGGCTTTGGCCGCCCAGAGTGCGCGCATAGGCGAGGCCACGGCCGAGCTATACCCCAAATTCTATTTGATCGGCTCTATCGGGCTGGAGTCCATGAAGTCGGCCAAGCTGTTTAACGCCGAAAGCAACGTGTGGAGCATCTTGCCCACCGTGACTTGGCCATTGTTCCGCGCGGGCTCCATCCGGGCCAACATAGAGGTGCAAAACGCCAAGCAGGAGCAGATGGCCGCGCAATATGACAAGGCCGTGCTGGTGGCGGTAAAGGAAATCCGCAACTCGCTGACCACCTTTAACCAGGAGCAGCAACGCTTGGCAGCCCTGACCGCCGCGGTGGACGCAGCCCAAAAGGCGGCGGATATAGCTCAGCAGAAGTACCGCCACGGCCTGGTGAACTTCAACGACGTGCTGGACGCCCAGCGCTCCTTGTTCTCCTATGACGATCAACGCATCACCAGCCAGGAGGCCATAACCAACGACATCATCAGCCTGTACAAGGCCCTAGGCGGCGGCTGGCAGCACATGCGGACCAATACCTCGCGAGAACCCTCTGCTGCCGCACCCAAGACGGCCCAGGCATCTGGTGTTGTCGCCCGTCAATAAAACAACCGGTTAATACATCACTCGGGCGGCAAACAGGGGGCCGGGAGCAATCCCGGCCCCCTGTTTCTTTTAGATAAACCAACTCCTTGAGCCTCGGGAGGTTCCGCGTCCTCAATGAAAAAACTACACAATTCATTGATCTTTTATATTATGCTTGTATAAACCCGCATCTTTTCATGCGGGCTAGCCATGGACTCCGCCAATGGCTTAATCATCACCGGGCAAGGCGCCGACAACACAAAGCGACAAACTTCTGGGTGAGGGCGTCCGCCCAGCGATCTAACTTAAATGGCGTACTTTATGGTTTTCCAAGCCAAGCCGGGGGGCTCTGCCCGGGAGGCTAATTTTCTGCCCGCACCAAATGTAAATCCTCATCAAACAACCTCCAGCGCGAGCCAAGGCCAAAGCAAGTGTTACCCTCACCGGCTTTGGCCTCGTAAAAATCCATTAATCATTCCGCGTCCCTAGCGCGTTCGGCGCGGGTCAGCTTGAGGTCAAATGACCGATACTAATAGGCAAACTCCTGAGAAGTTCAAGGATCATTATGTGGAACTGCTCAAGAGCCGCCTGTCGGTCGGTTTCGCGGTGGGCATGGTGCTGGTGCCGCTTTTCGCGGTGGTGGATTGGCGCCTGGCCCACGGCTTTTTTAGTATGTTTTTGGGCCTGCGTTTTGCGGCGGCGGCGATCATGGGTGGGCTGTGGCTGCTGAACCACTGGCGGCGCGGCCAGGTCTGGCAGGAGGGATTGACCATCGCCGGGGCCCTCACCGTGGGGATCATGCTGGAAATCATGCTGGTGGTCATGGGCGGCACCGGGGGCAATTATTACGCCGGCCTGACCCTGGTTTTAATAGCGGCCATAGTGCTTATTCCCATCCGCTTGGGGGTGGCGCTATCTCTGGTGGCGTCGTTGCTGATGGTGTACCTGGTGCCCTTGGCCATCGCCAATACACCGCTGTTGAGTGGGAATGAGCTGCTCCACAACACCGGCACCCTGGCCTCGGCCAGCCTGCTGCTCCTTGGCGCCAATTGGCTCCACCGCATGGCCCTGCTGAGGCAGTTCAAGCTACGCGCTCAGGTTCAGGAGCGCGAGCGCCAATTGGATGCCCTGAACGCTTCCCTGGAAGAGAAGGTAACCTCACGTACCGCCGACTTGGAGCGTTCCGAGGCCCGCTACCGCTCCCTGGTCAACTCCAACCCCCAGCTTATCTACACTCTGGACACCAGCGGGGCCTATTCTTTTGTGGGCCCCAAGGCCGGGAGGTTGATGGGGTATGAGCCTGAGGAAATGCTGGGCAAATACTTCATCGCTTTTGTGCACAAGGATGACCACCGCCATTGCGTGCGGGCCTTCAAGAAGGTCCGCGATGAGGGGCGGGTGCTGCAGGATGTGGAATACCGGGTGATTCGGGCGGATGGCAAGGAGAGGATTTTTTTCTCTTATACCGCGCCGTTGGTGGACGACAAGGGAAAGGTCAACGGCATGATCGGCACAGCGGTGGATGTGACTCGCCAGCGGCAACTCACCGCCGAGCTAGTCAAGGCCGAGGACCAGGAGCGGAGGCGTATCGCCAGGGACCTGCACGACGGCGTGGGCCAGTATCTGGCGGTGAGCAAACTCAAGCTCTCAAAGGCCGCCGAAAGCGCCAACCCCGCCAACCGGCAAAGAATAGAGGAAGTTCTGGAGTTCCTGGGCCAAGCCATAAGCGACACCAGGTCGCTCACCGCCAGGTTGAGCCCCCGGGTTTTGGACGAAATAGGCCTGGCTCCGGCCCTGCAATGGCTGGCCGAGCAGGGGAGCGACCGTTACGGGATGCAGGTTGAGTTCACTTGCTCCGGCGAGGTGGAGGTAAACAACGCCCATTTGCGTAGTTTTTTGTTCCGGGCGGTTTCCGAGCTGTTGCTCAACGCTGCCAAGCACGCTCAGGCAGAGAGGGTGGACATTACCCTTTCCGGCGATGAGCGGGAGTTGACTATAACCGTGGGCGACAACGGGATCGGATTTGATCCCGCCCAACATACCGATTCCGGCACTGGGTTGGGGTTGTTCAGCCTGCGTGAACGTATGGATCTCCTGGGGGGAAAGTTGGACTTTCTTACCCCCAGCCGGGGGGGGAGTCTTACATGCTTGACAGTGCCTTTGGTCTCAGCAGCCGAGGACCGGGAGAAAAATGATGAATAGCCGCATTATTCTGGTTGACGATCACAAAATCATGCGCGACGGCATAAAGAGCCTGTTGTCCGAGGAGCCCGACATGGAGGTGGTGGGCGAAGCTGACAACGGACGCGAGGCGGTGCAGCTTGCCAGACGCCTCGGCCCGGACTTGGTGGTTATGGACATCTCCATGCCCGAGCTCAACGGCATTGAAGCCACCCGGCAAATCCTCTCGGAGATGGATGGGGTCAAGGTGTTGGCCCTTTCCATGCACCGCGACCCGCGCTTCGTGGCCGGGGTTTTGGAAGCCGGGGCCAATGGTTACATGGTCAAGGATTGCACCGCCGACGAGTTGACCTCGGTAATCCGGCTGGTGGCCCACGGTAAGACCTATCTCAGCCCCGAGGTGGCTGATTTGGTGGTAAAGGGTTTTGTGGGGCGCTTGAATGAGGATGTGGCTCATCCCCCGGCCTCGGTGCTCAGCCCCAGGGAGCGGGAGGTCCTGCAGCTGTTGGCGGAAGGCTACAAGGTCAAGGAAGTAGCCGAAAGGCTGCACCTTGGCGTGAAAACCGTAGAGACCCACCGGCGTAACCTAATGGAAAAACTGGATATAGATAATCTGGTCGACCTGATCCGCTATGCCCTGCGCGAGGGGGTCACCTCCCTGGATGACTGGCTGGCCTACTAGCCGGCTTCGCCAGGCCCCACATGGCGGCGTTGTCGGCGACACTCGGTCCTCGGCGTATATAACAATACGCCTGCGTCCCTCGTCCGCCTGCCGCCTTGCCCTGCGGTGTCTGGCTGTGCCGGGTAGCGTTGGCCGGTGCGAGGTAACAATTTTACGAAAAAAGAGGTTGTCGCCGCGGGGAGCGTTGCGACGAAGCAGCCCCTGCCCGTTAGCAAGTGCTTACCAAATGGCATGAACCGCTTTTCTCGGCGTTCGGCCGCGCCGAAAAACCATTGCCTGTTGTTTGCGTCTGATCCGCAGGCGCTTTGCTCCTTTTCCTTACCCCCATTTAACCAAACCTCCTAACGCCTCTTTTTGGTTTGGGCCTAGCCTGGACTTAAATGAGGATGCAAAAGGTCATGGGCATCCTCGGCAACCCAAACCGGGGAGAGAAAAATGAGAAAAATTACTTTAAGCCTGATGGCCTTTTTGACCGCCGCCCTCATTTCTTGGGGCTTTGCCCCCGCTCAGGCCCTGGCCCAGTCCCGGGCGCCGGAGTTCGTGCTGGTCAAGCTGCATAGCACCAGCTTGCTGGCCGCCCAAAATGGTTGCCAAGTGAAGGCGGAGAAGTTGACTCTCGAGGACATCATGAAGCTGGCCAGCTCCCAGTGCCTTCAGGTGCGCAGCGTGGCCATCTACTCCCTTGGGGAGATCCGCGACGAGCGCGCGGTGAATATGCTGATCAACCTTCTGCAGGATCCCGATTGCCACATCCGGCGCATCGCCGTGCGCGCCCTGGGCAAGATCGGAGACAAGCGGGCGGTGACGCCCCTGGTCGCCGTGCTCTCCAAGCAAGGTGAAAACCTCTCGGTTCGCCGTACCGCCGCCTGGGCCTTGGGCCAGATGAGCGATCCGCGAGCCTGCCCGGCTTTGGAGATAGCCGCTTGCGCCGATGACGTCCCCCTGAGTAACGCCAGCCGCGAGGCAGTGAACAAGCTGGAGGGCAGCCGGACCAACCTCACTAGCAGCAACCTGTGAGGCGTCGCAAGGGTGGGGGGCTACATCCCCGGCCGCATTGGCCGGGGGTGTAGTTTTTTCTTTGAATCTCGAGCTTAAAAAGTGAATTTGGTGGTGAGCTGCAAGCGGGTATCGTCACCGGACGCTCCGTCCTTATCCTCCCTCTCGCCCCATAGCAGCTCCCCTCCCAGCAGCCACCAACTGGTTGGTTGCCAGATCAGGTTGACGCAAGAATATTGGGTGGAGTGCAAGGAGTCCGCCGGCTGATTGTCCAGGTTGTCCACTTGTAAAGCCGCATAAAGAATCACCGAACTGAGGGCCTTGGTCCATTTATGTTCATAGCCCAGATAATAACCCCACACCGGCAGGGCCTCCAGGCTGTTGTCGGTGGGGTCGTAGAAGGCGTCGGGCGGCGAGTCGTTGATGGTGGAGCCCATGCCCCGGCCGTAGTTGATGGAAAAGGTCAGGTTGTCCCCCTGGCGCAGGAAGGGCAGGCCCAGGCTGCCGTTGGCCAACAGGCCCCAGCCCACGGCGGTCTCGGTGGGGCCGTTGTTCCGGCTGGCCCGCAGATCGCGCACAATGGCCGATCCCTGGAACTTCAGCGCTCCGTGCAACCATTCCAAGGAAACCACCCCGTCGGGCCAGGTGCTTAGCACGTCCGCGCCCTGGATGGCGTGATCACCAGGGGATTCCGCCCCCAACTTAAGGGTAAGGCCGTCGTCCAGGGCCCGGCTCCAGCGGATCTGGGGCAGACGCTGGCCCACCTCGGCGCTGGGGCCTTCGTAGTCCAGGATATTGGGGCAGGCGTTGTCGTAGTAAATGGTGGACCAGGCCTGCCCGGCCAACAAATCCCCGCCCAGGACATACTTGGTAAGTTCGCTGTAGGCCTCACGCAGCTGGAAATCGGGATCCGTGCTTTGGGAGTTGCCGAAAAAATCCATGGATACATAGGTTCTCAGGCGGCCATGGCTCACCGGAGTCCTGGTTTCGAACCAAAGCTGGGTGGCCTTGACGCTGAAGTTGGTTTTGCCGTCCGAGCCCTGGGCCTTGGTGGCGCCCCGGGTGACGATGTTGGCGGTAACAAAGTCGCCCGGGGTGGTGATGGCCCCGGAGTCGTAGATCACGTCCAACTGGGCAAAGCCGCCCAGGGCGAAGCGGGTCTTGGTGCCTTGCAGAGCAAAGGAGCCTTGCCAGTCGCTGGGGGGCTCGGGGGAGGCCGGTTTGGCGGTGGCCACGGCCGCCGGACCAGGCGCGGTCACCGGTGCGGTCTTGGCTTTCATAAGGCCGCCCACCTGCTCTTGCAGCGACTGGAGCATTTTGCTTTGCTGTTCAAGCTGCTTTTGCTGGGCCTCAAGCTGGCGCTGCTGCATCTTGATAACTTTTTGTAGCTGCCGCACCTGTTCAGCGTAGTCCGGCGTTGAGCTCTGCTGAGCCAGGGCGCTGGGAGCAGCCCCCACCAAGAGCAAAGCCGCCGCCATCAGCGTCAACAACAACAGCCTGTGCAAACTTGGTCCCAGCCCGGAGGCTAAAAACGTTATTTTGAGCATCGCATCCAACCTCTGCAATTTTGCTGGTATTGGACCCCCCGAATCTGGCGCATGGCTCTGTATCAGCCTCCGGCGCTACGCAAGGACCAACTGATGTCCGAGGCTGTTGCGCCGGGGCCAGGCGTGATGCCGGCTTCCCAAGCTCCGCGTACAGTAGGCCATTTTTGGGCTGCTTCAATCAACCAGGTATTTTCAAGTACGTGTCCCGCTCCTGAGCCTGTGGCGATGAATCGTTGCCTTCAGGCTGCCTTTCATCGACTGGGTGGGCCTTGATGTATTACAATTTGGTTCTGCTGAATCGCGACAACGCCGTAGGCATACGGCACGGCGGATAATCTTCTGTACACGAATGGGGTGATTTGAATGAGCAAGGAAGTTGGGTCCAGCGGCGTAGGGCAAGAGGCGATTCCCGTGGCGGTGATCGGAGCGGGCATCATGGGACACGGCATAGCCCAGATCTTCGGGCTGGCCGGTCACCCGGTCAGGCTGTTCGATCCCAATCCCGAGGTTCTGGCCTCGGCCAAGCAGCGGGTGCGCGAGAGCCTGGACAGCTTTGTGCAGGCCCAGATGGTGAGCGAGGAGGACGCCGTCGGTTGCCTGGAAAACATCGCCACCCACCCCGAACTGGCCTCGGCCTGCCAAGGCGCGGGCCTGGTGGTGGAGGCGGCGCCCGAAAAGATGGAGCTGAAGCAGAAGCTGTTCGCCGAAATCGAGCCTTTGGTGGAGCCCGATACCATCTTGGCCAGCAACACCTCGGCCCTGGTCATAAGCGAGGTGGGAAAAAATTTGGCCGAGCCGGGGCGCTTCGTGGGCACCCACTTCTGGAACCCACCCCAGGTGATCCCCTGCGTGGAGGTGATACCCGGCGAGCGCACCGACCCCCAGGTCTGCGAGCGCATAGTGGAGCTGCTGGAGGCGGCGGGCAAGGTGCCGGTGCGCCTCAAGCACGATATCCCCGGCTTTTTGGGCAACCGGCTCCAGCATGCCCTGCAGCGCGAGGCCCTGGCCCTGGTGGAGCAGGGGGTGGCCGAGCCCGAGGACGTGGACCGGGTGGTGCGCTACGGTTTTGGCCTGCGTATGGCCTTGATGGGCCCCCTGGAGCGGGCCGACTTCGCCGGCCTGGAAACCACCCTGGCGGTGCAGCGCTATTTGCTGCCGCTTTTGGAAAAGCGCATTGAAGGCTCGCCCTCGCTGGTGGCCCAGGTGGAGCAGGGCAGGTATGGGGTTAAGAGCGGCGGCGGTTTCTATGACTGGCCGCCGGAAAAGGCTGCCAAGCGCCAGACCCAGCGGGACCGGGCCCTGCTGGAGATCATCAAGCTTACTCGCGATATGTAGGGGGCTGCGGCCTAGTCCCGCACCGATTTTTTCAGTTCGATGCCCAGGCGGTTCATGCGGTTGTAGACCGTGGCCCGGCTGACGCCCAAAAGCTTGGCCGCCTTGGTCTGGTTGCCCCTGGCCGCCCTTAGGGCCTCCACCAGGTCCCGGCGCTGCCGCTCATCCTCGGGGGTATTGCGGTGGCCGCTGCTTACCGGAGAGGCCGGCGCGGCTTGCGGTGGGGATGCCTGCCGGGACGTGGAGGCGTCCAAGTGGGGCGGCAGCTGGTCCAGATCGATGAGCCCGTGATCGGCCAACACAAAGGCATACTCCAATGAGGTGCGCAGCTCGCGCACGTTTCCCGGCCAATGATAAGCAGCCAAGCGCTCCATGACCGGGCGTGAAACCCCGGCTATGTCCTTGGAGGTACGCCGGCGCAGGCGGGCCAAAAAGTGCTCCACCAGAGCGGGGATGTCCTCCATGCGCTCGCGCAAAGGCGGCAGGTGTATGGGGATCACGTTGAGGCGGAAGTATAGGTCCTCGCGAAACTGCCCCGCCTGGAGCATGGCTCCCAGGTCCCGGTTGGTGGCGGCGATGAAGCGTACGTCCACAAACAGGGTGCGCTGATCGCCCACCCGCTCAAAGTGTTTTTCCTCCAGCACCCTGAGCAGCTTCACCTGGGAGCTCACCGGCAGCTCACCGATCTCGTCCATGAAAAAGTCGCCCCCATGGGCTGATTCCAAACGCCCGGCTCGGTGGCGGTGGGCCCCGGTGAAAGCTCCCTTCACGTGGCCGAACAGCTCGCTCTCAAACAGCGACTCGCTGAGCGCCGCGCAGTTGAACACCACGTAAGGACCTTCCCGCCGCTCGCCCAGGTCGTGGATGGCCCGGGCCACCAGCTCCTTGCCCGTGCCGCTTTCTCCGTGGATCAAGACCGGGGCATGGCCTCGGGCCGCTTTTTCCACAAGATGATAGACCCGGCGCATGGCAGGGCTCTGCCCCACCATGCCCATGAAGTCTTCCTCCCCGGCCAGTTGATGGGACAGCTCGTCTATCCTCTGGTCCCTGCGGCTTATGGCCGACAGGTCGGTTACCGTTTCCACCGCGCCCAGTAGGCGGCCGTCAGCGTCGCGCAGCAGAGCGGCCACCTTTATGGCCGGCAGGTAATTGCCATCCTTGCGGATCAGGCGGCAGGATATCTCCCGGTTTTCGGGCTGCTCGCCGGAAAACAGTTCGCACCAGCCGCCCCGCTGGGGCTGGCGGGTGCGGGCGCAGGCGTCGCAATTGAAAACGGTGCAGGGCTGCCCCACCAGCTCCCAGTCCTCGTAGCCGGTGAGGCGGCACATGGCCTGGTTGACCATGAGCACCTTGCCGGAGGGTTCAATAATGGCCACCCCGTCGCTGAGGGTGTCCAAGATGCTGCGCCAGTGCCTGCCGAATTCCTGGGGAGCCATATTCTCTCCAACAAGTGTTTTGACACTTGTAAATATAAACGTAAAAAACATATAGGGCAATTAGTAAATAGCCGGTTGGCTTGTCTTTGGAATGTACCAATATTTATAGGAAATTAAGCTTTGCAGATTACTGGCCCGCCAATTGCATTAGATTGAGCGAATCACTTAAGCATACGAAAATAGTGGTTATTTTCCCTACCAATAAGCTGGTTGTTTGCTGCGCTGGAAAGGATTGGCAAGTGGAGATAAACAGAAGGAGATTTCTGGGGCTCACCGGAGCGGCCCTGGGGGCCGGAGCCCTGGGCAAACCCGGCCGGGCCCAAGCGGCCCGCGCTTATCAGCCGCCGCCGGACGCCTACGGGTGCCTGGTGGACTTGAGCGTTTGCGTGGGCTGCCGCAAATGCGAGCAGGCCTGCAACCAGGTGAACCACCTGTCCGAGCCCGAGCGCCCCTTTGACGACCTGACCGTGCTGGACGCCAAGCGCCGTCCCGGTCCCGAGGCCTTTACCGTGGTCAACCGCTACTACACCGGCCGCCGCGACGAGCGCAACCAGATGGTGCCCACCTACGTCAAGGTGCAGTGCATGCACTGTCAGGACCCGGCCTGCGCCAGCGCCTGTATCGTGGGCGCCCTGAGCAAAAAGCCCAACGGCGCGGTGCACTACGACGTGGACAAGTGCATCGGCTGCCGCTACTGCATGGTGGCCTGTCCCTTCCAGATCCCGGCTTATGAATACCACGACCCCCTGACCCCCCGGGTTCGCAAGTGCACTTTGTGTTTTGAGCGCATCTCCAAGGAGGGCGGCAAGCCCGGCTGCGCCCAGGTGTGCCCGGTGGAGGCCATCACCTTTGGCAAGCGCTCGGAGCTGATCAAGCTGGCCAAGCAAAAGATGGCCGAGGATCCCGGCCGCTATCAACCCCAGATCTACGGGGAAAAGGAGGTGGGAGGCACCAGCTGGCTCTACATCTCCCGCGAGCCCTTCGCCAAGGTGGGCTTTCTCAAGCTGCCCGAGCAGCCCATGCCCCACCTCACCGAGACCATACAACACGGCATCTTTTCTTATATGTGGGCACCCCTGTCGCTGTTCGCCCTGCTGGGCGGGGCCATGGCCGTGTTCAACCGCAAGCACGACAAAGGGGAGGACGATTCATGAGCGCGCACAGCCACGCGGCGCCCCTGCAAGGCCGGGCGCGCTTTTGGAGCCCCGGGGCCCTGGTAATGGCCGCCCTGGCCATTACCGGCTTTTTGTTCGTGTTGGGCCGCTACACCGGCGGCCTGGGCGCGGTTAGCCATCTTAGCCAGTCCCACCCCTGGGGCCTGTGGATCGGGGTGGATGTGGCCTCGGGCGTGGCCCTGGCCGCCGGCGGCTTCACCACCGCCGCCCTGGCCCACATCTTCGGGCGCCACGCCTACGAGCCGGTGGTGCGCCCGGCCCTGCTCACCGCCCTTTTGGGATATGTGTTCGTGTCCCTGGCCCTGTTCGTGGACATCGGCCGCTCCTGGGCCATCTGGAAGCCCATGATCTTTTGGAACTCCAACTCGGTGCTCTTCGAGGTGGCCATGTGCGTGATGGTCTACACCGCGGTGCTGCATGCCGAGTTCCTGCCCATAGTGGCCGAGCGCTTTAAAGACGGCTTCAAGGCCTCGCTGACCAACCACTCCTGGCCGGTGGTGGCCCTGGCCGAAGGCGTGGGCGGAGTGCTGACCTTTTTAAACCGCAACCTGAGCAAGGTCATGTGGGCCTTTATCATCGCCGGAGTGGTGCTCTCGTGTATGCATCAGTCCGGCCTGGGGTCCTTGCTGCTTATCGCCCCCACAAAGATGCACGCCCTGTGGTATACCCCCATCCTGCCCCTGCTGTTCCTCACCTCAGCCATCGCCGTGGGCTTCCCCATGGTGGTTTTTGAAAACACCCTGGTGAGCGCATCCTTTGACCTGGCGGACGAGATGCACATCCTCTCACGCATGGTGCGCATCACCATCTTGCTTCTGGGCATCTACGGCGCGCTCAAGATCGGCGACGTGATCCTGCGCGGGGTGTGGCCGCTCATCTTCGACGGCTCGGTGCAGGGCCGCTCCTTTGCGGTGGAGATGCTCTTCGGGGTGATCATCCCCTGGGTCATGTTGCTGTTCCCATGGGCGCGGAATCATCGCACCCCGTTGTTCATCGCCGCCTGCCTGGTGGTGGGCGGAGTGATCGTCAACCGCATGAACGTGTTCCTGGTGGCCTTTCAACCGCCTTATCCGGTGCAGTCCTACTTCCCCTCGGTGGGTGAGTTGGCCATAACCGCCGGATTCATCGCCACTCTCATGCTGGCCTATCGCTTCACGGTTTACTTCTTCCCGGTTCTTTCCCCCGCAGGAAAGGAGGCCAACTAATGAGTGCCCGCCGCAAGAAATACCTGACCGTGTGGCTGGTGGGGGTCTTGGTTGGCCTGGGCCTGGTGCTCTATGCCTACCAGGGACCCACCGCCGCCACCCCGGCCGCGCCCAAGCCTTTTGACCCCGTGGCCGCGGCCAAAAAGTGGAAAAAACCGCCGCCGCCTCCCCCGGCCAAAGTGAACCCCGACGGCACCCCCTGGGTGCCCCTGGACCAAGTGGCCGCTCTCAAGCGGGCCCACCAGGTCCCGCCCTTGGTGGTCAAGGCCTTGGAGGAGAGCCAGCGCCAGCGCCACCTGCGTCTGGGCGACAAGATGCCCAAGCTGGCGGACATGAAGCACTCCTACCTGGTGCTGGACAGCCCGGTGGTCAACAAAGAGGGCGACATGTACGAGGCGGTGCGCTTCATGCACAAAAAGCACGCCGCGGTGCTTCAGGGCCAGTGCTTTACCTGCCACCATGCCAAGCCCGCCACCAAGGACGCCTCGGAAACCACCCGCTGCGTGGCCTGTCACCAGAGTTCTTTCAACCCTGAGATGCCCGGCCGCCTGGGGCTCAAGGCCGCTTTGCACCGCCAATGCATGGGTTGCCATGAAAAGCGGGGCCAGGGTCCGGTGGGTTGCACCGACTGCCACGCCAAGAAGGTGCCCGACCACCGCCAGTTGGTGAAGCTGCCGGACAAGCCCGACCCCATCACCGTGACCAAGGAGTGCCTGCGCTGCCACCAGGAGCAGGCCGACCAACTCCACAGCGCGGCCCACTGGCAGTGGAAGGGCCCCTCGCCCTTTACCGTGGAAGGCGAAAAGCGCATCGACATGGGCAAGGCCACCAACACCATCAACAACTTCTGCGTGGCCCTGCCTTCCAACTGGCCCCGCTGCACCTCCTGCCACGCGGGCTATGGCTGGAGCAACGCGGAGTTCGACTTCAACGACCAGACCCGCATGGACTGCCTGGTGTGCCATGACACCACCGGCACCTATCGCAAGGTGCCCATTGCTGCCGGTTGGCCCTTCCTGGAGCTGGACCTCAAGAAGATCGCCCAGAGCGTGGGCCACCCCAGTCGCAAAAACTGCGGCGACTGCCACTTCCAAGGCGGCGGCGGCGACGCGGTCAAGCACGGGGACATGAACGGCATCCTCTATTACCCCTCCAAGAACTGCGACGTGCACATGGGGGGCATGGACTTTGCCTGCCAGGAATGCCACAAGACCCGCAACCACAAGATCAGCGGACGCTCCCTGTCACTGCCCGTGGCCGAGGGTTCGCGCTCCTGTCAGGATTGCCACACCGACAAGCCCCACAACGGCAACTCCCTGCTGGATCACCACCTGAACCGCCACGTGGAGCATTTGTTCTGCGTCACCTGCCACAGCCCGGTGTACGCCAAGTGCCGGGCCACCAAGACCTGGTGGGACTGGTCCAAGGCGGGGCACAAGGAGCGCAAGCCCAAGAAGGATCGCTACGGCATGCCTGACTACGCCTGGAAAAAGGGCGAGTTTATGTGGAAGGAAAGCATGAAGCCCGCCTATGCCTGGTACAACGGCAAGGTGGAGCGGGTGCTGTTGGGTGACAAGATCGATCCCAAAAAGGTGGTGAACATCACCAAACCGGTGGGTGGCTTCCGCGACCCGGCCAGCCGTATCTATCCCTTTAAGCTCATGGAGGGCATCCAGGCGGCCGACGCCAAGAACCACCTGCTGCTGGTGCCCCACCTTTTTGGCCCCGGCGGCTTTTGGGCCACCATAGGAAAGACCAAGGCCCCGGTGCCGGAGGTGGCCATCGATAAGGCCTGGCACAAGGCCTTTGCCAAGGGCATGGCCGAGGCCATCAAGGTGAACCCGAACAACCAGGGGCTCAAGCCCTACAGCGGCCAGTATGAGTGGGTCAAGACTCGCATGTACTGGGGCCTGACCCACGAGACCATGCCCGCCAAGGCGGCGTTGGGCTGCGCTCAGTGCCATGAGTCTCTGGCCCAGGAAAAGACCTGCTGCCGCTGCCACACGGACCAGCGCCACGTGGACTTCAAGAAGCTGGCCCACCGGGGCACGGACTTCGAGTGGATGAAAAAGCAGGGCAGGGATGTGCAGGATCTGATCGGCAAGACCGACTACCTGAACTTTAAGGCCCTGGGCTACAAGGGCGACCCCATTGTCTACGGCGGCCGCCTGAAGAAGCTGCCCCTGGCCAGCACCATTGACCGGGAGTGCAAATAGCACGTCCCTAAGATATAGACCCTGATCACGGGGCTTCCGCGCGGGTGCGGGAGCCCCGTTTTTTAGCTTAATCAAGTTGTGACAAATTTAATTAAAAATATGACTAACAAAAAGGTATATAATCTAGCCTTGCCGCAACGCTCCGCGCCGGGTTTTGAAGACATCAGGAGGAAAGCCACATGCTAAAAGGCCTGTTCAGTGGGCCCCAGCCCCGGTTCTATTATGGATGGGTCATCGTTGGGGTTTGTTTTTTAAACCTGTCCGTCGCCTTTGGCATCTGGTACTCCTTTTCGGTATTTTTCCTGGCCCTGATGAGAGATTTCGGGTGGGGCCGGGCCACGGCCTCTTCCATTTTTTCGGTTTTCATAATTTGTAGCGCCCTCACCGGTCCCCTGGCCGGCCGCCTGTTGGACCGTTTCGGCCCCCGCCTGGTAATGCCCATGGGCGCGGCGCTGTTGTCCCTGGCCCTGTTTTTGGTCAGCTTCACTCAGAGCCTGTGGTTTTTCCGGCTTACTTACGGGGTCCTGGCTGGAGCAGGGGTGAGCCTCATGGGATTCACCACCAACTCGGCGATTCTTTCGCGCTGGTTCGAGCGCCGCCGGGGCACGGCGGTCGGCATCGCCATCGCCGGGGTGGGTATGGGCATGACCATTTTTACCCCGCTGGCCGAGCGCTGGATCGCTGCCTTCGGCTGGCGCGGGGCCTATCTGTACCTTGCCGCCCTGGTAGCCGGCTTGATAATACCCCTGAACCTGTTCCTGGCCCGGCCAAACCCCAATTCCATGGGGCTGGAGATGGAAAACGGCGCGAATGGCGGCGGAGGTAAACGTAAGTCATCCCGCTGGGAGATAAAGATCTTGAACCATGAATGGGCCGAGCGGCCATGGACTCTGGCCCAGGCGGTGAGAACCAGACCCTTTTGGCTGCTTATGGGTGCCTATTGCTTCAGTTCTATGTGCTACCAATCGGCGCTCATCCACGCGGCCTCGGCCATGGTGGATGCCGGATACACTCTGCATATCGCTGCGGTGTACCTGGGCATGGTTGGCATCCTCAGCTCGGGGGGAAAGGTGCTCTTCGGCTTTCTTTCCGACCGCCTGGGGAGGGAACTGGCCACTTTTTTAACCGTGTGCATTTGCACCTTGGGGCTATTGGCCCTGATGTTCATCACCCCGCAATACACATTCTTGGCTCTGGGCTTCATGGTTCTTTTCGGTATCGGTTATGGAGGGTCCACTCCGATATACCCCGCCACAGCGGCCGACCTGTTCATGGGCGGCTCCTTTGGGCTCATCTTCGCGGTAATTTTTTTGGGCACTGGCGTGGGCGGCTCCATAGGCCCTTACCTTGCCGGCCTGCTGCGCGATGTCACCGGAAACTACCTGCTCAGCTTCTGCCTTTGCATCGCCTCCTTGTGGACCTCTTGCCTGCTCTTGTGGAAGTCAGGGCCCGGCAAGGTGCGCCGCATGATGCGCATCCAGGAAAATACACCTAATTAGCAGCCGATATTCTTTTTTCTTTCCCTGGCGGTTCGTCCAACGGCAATTCATACTGTGTTTATAGGACAAGACGGGCTGTCCCCAGCGGTGCTTTTTAGCGGCAGTAGACAAAATTGTCTCTTGACGTACATACTCCTTACATACACAATAAATAAAAACGATATCCCGGTGACCGCCCGTTGGGCATTTTTAGGAGTTTTATCGGGATGGGGGGCCCGGAGACACAGCCGGAGCCATGGGCGCCGGAGTTGCGGCCGTGGTGAATAAACAATGCTGATTGCTGAACGCTCGGCCTATTCTCCCCCGGGCGAGGAGTCATTAAGTTGCCGTTTACCGTAAAAGAAATATTGAAAATGGAGGTCGCGCCGGCCCTGGGCTGCACCGAGCCGGTAGCCATCGCCCTGGCCGCCGCCGCCGCCTCATCTTTATTGCCCCAGCGCGGCTTCGACCGCCTGGAGCTCTGGGTGGACCCCAACATCTATAAAAACGGCATCGCCGTATCAATCCCCGGCACCGGCGGCCTATCCGGGCTGGATATGGCCGCGGCCCTGGGCGCCCTGGGCGGCGACCCCGCCCTGTCCATGGAAGTTCTGGAGCCCATCAACGACGAGGCGGTTTCCCTGGCCAAAGAGGCTTTGGCCGAGGGCAAGGTCAAGGTGAACCTGAGGGCCGAGACCGGCCTTTACATCAAGGTAGTGATCACCTCCGGAGAAGATCAGGCCGAGGCGCTCATCAGCGAGTTGCACGACAACTTGGTCTACCTGGCTTTCAACGGCGAGGAAATCAAAGACCATCCCCTGCTTGGCGACAAAGAAGGTGGATCGGCCAACCAGCTCTCGGAGATGGAAAGCTGGTTCAAGGAGCTTCCCCTGTCCAAGCTGCTGGAGATGATTGACGACTTTGACCAGGAGGACATGGACTTCCTGGAGCAAAGCGTCAAGGTCAACCTCAAGCTGGCCGAGTACGGCCTCAAGCACGGCTCGGGCCTGGGCATAGGCCGGGCCCTGGAGCGGCTGGTGCGCCAGGGGCTGATCAAAAAGGACATGATCCTGTCAGCCAAAATGTTGGCTTCGGCCGCGGCCGATGCCCGCATGGCCGGGGTAAAGCTTCCGGCCATGGCCTCGGCGGGCAGCGGCAACCACGGGCTCACCGCGGTGCTGCCCATCTGGGCCCTGCGCGACTACCTGGAGGTGGACGACCAAGAGGTGCTCAAGGCCATAGGCCTCAGCCACCTGGTCACCGGTTATGTAAAGGCCCACACCGGCCGGCTTTCAGCGGTGTGCGGCTGTTCCATCGCCGCCGGGGCCGGAGCGGCGGCTGGAGTCACCTACCTGTTGGGCGGCAGCTTGCACTACATCGCCGGGGCCATCGTAAACCTCACCTCGGATCTGGCCGGAGTCATCTGCGACGGGGCCAAGGCCAGCTGCGCGCTGAAGCTCTCCACCGCCGCGGGCACCGCGGTGCAGGCGGCCCTGTTCGCCCTGCAGGGAGTGAGCGTGCAGCCTACCGACGGCATTGTGGGCGGTACCCTGGAACAGACCACTAAAAACGTGGGCATCCTGAGCACCGAGGGCATGGTGGAGACCGATCGCACCATTTTGAAGATCATGCTGGAAAAGCATTTTGCCGAATACTGATCAAGGATAAAAAGCGGCGCCTTGCTGGGCCCTCTGTGCCCGCCGGTTATAGCCGCTGCGTGCTGGGCCCTTGGGGGCCAAAGATATAGCAATCGTTTGAGGAGGCTGAGATGACCGAGAAATTTGACGAACTACATTCTTCCGGCAGCGCGGACACCGTGCGTTGGCTTTATGGCGAATACACCAGGCAGGACCTCATGGAGATGGACCCCACCTGCCTCAGGGCCCTGTTCCGTGAGCGGGTGCACCATACCATAGAGGTGGAGATCTACCCCATCTTGGTGGGAGACAAAGAGGCCACCCCCATCTTCGGCACCCAGGCCCAGATCTGCTGGGAGGTGCTCACCGAGCGCGGCTTCCCCATGGATGATCCCGACATGCAGTGGGGCAAAAAGTACCTTGACCTGGCCGCCAAGATTAGGGCCGGGGAAAAGGTGACCATCGACGAGCCGTTGCCCGAGAAGTTCAACAGCGACGAAATGGCCGTGGTCAACAAGCTTATCTGGGACCGCCACTCCATCCGCGACTGGGTGGCCGACAAGCCGGTGCCTGAGGAGATGCTCGAGCAGATCATGGAGGCCGGTCGCGCCGCCCCCAACGGCTGCAACCTCAACGTGGTGCGCTTCGCGGTGATCAAGAAGCCCGAAGAGATGAAGATGGTGTGGAGCGACATTCCCACTCCGGCCGACCGCTGCACCCTCATCGTGATCTGCTATGACAAGGCCATCTACGAGACCGTGGGTCACGACCGCCTGGTGCCTCACAACATGATGCTCGACTGCGCCGCGGCCGGCGACCACATGTGCCTGATGGCCCATGCCCTGGGCCTGGGCGCGGTGTGGCTCACCTGCACCGACAAGACCGCTGCCCGCTTCAAGAAAAAGTATGGCCTGCCCGAGAACATCGAGCCGGCCCTGCACCTGGCCATCGGCTGGCCCTCCATCGCCTCCATCAAGTCCCTGCGCATGCCGCTCAAGGACATGATGCTCACCAAGGGCAACTAAGGCCGCACAGGCGAGAGGAAGCAAATGGCTCAGGACATTAACCAGGTGAATCTTTTGACCCGCCGTGAGATCGAGGCCCGCACCGCCGGGCCCCTGATCGAGCAGTTTATTGAGGCCATGGGCAAGGACAAGGCCTTGGCCGAGGTGGACAAGGTGGTGCAGCGCCTGGCCGGGGAGGCCGGGGCCCAGATGGCCCAAACCCTGGGCGGCAACACCATGGAGCATTTCCACAAGGCTCCGGACATGTGGAAACAGGGTGGGGCCCTGGAGATCGAGCTTGAGGAGATGGACAAGGACAAGCTGGTTTTCAAGGTCACCCGATGCCGCTACGCCGAAATGTATCGCGAATTAGGCTATGAGGAGCTCGGACAGGTCCTTTCCTGCGGAAGGGACGCGGCCTTTGCCCAGGGGTTCAATCCCGGCATCCGCATGACCCGCACCCAAACCATCATGTCCGGCGGGAGCCATTGCGATTTCAAATTTGAGTTAGTGAGATAGTAAAGGGTAAGCATCAGGAGAAGACTCACTGGTTGAACCAAATAAGCGGAAAGGTAGGAAGCATGCGAAAACCTAAGTCCAAACTAATCGGGATCATCGCTATCGCGGTGTTGTGTCTGGCTCTGAGCGGCCAGGCCATGGCCGCCGACTCCGGCCCCCAGAAACTGTCCTTTGCCACCTTCAAGAGCGGCAGCGGCTGGTACATCATGGCCCAGACCATGGGCAAGATCATGCTGGGAGCCCTGCCCAAGGGAACCACGGTTGACGTGCTGCCTTACAGCGGCGGCGTGGGCAACCCCATGCTGCTGGCCAAGGGCAAGGCCAATATCGCCCTTGGCTTCCCGGTGGAGACCGGCCAGGCCATCAAGGGTGAGTCGCCCTACAAGACCAAGGCGCCTGGGATTAAGATGCTGGTGGGCAACCTGGATACCTATTGGTACCTGTTCTCCGTGCGCGGCGACGTGCCGGTAACCAGCTTCGAGGAACTCAAGGCCAAAAAGTTCCCCCTGCGCCTGGTGCTGCTGCCCAAGGGCTCCAGCGGCGAGTGGGCCACCAAGACGGTGCTGGGGGCCTATGGCATCACTTATGAGGACATCGAGTCCTGGGGCGGCAAGGTCACCTTTGTTTCCTTCCCCACCGCCGTGGAGATGATGAAGGACGGCCAGGCCGACGCCTTTGCCCACGTGTCCACCCCGGGTCACCCCTCCTGGACCCAACTTGCCACCCTTACCAAGATCCGCTTTTTGCCCATGGGCGCCAAAGTGGGCGCCAAGCTGGTGGGCAAGTACGGCTACCGTATGAGCACCCTGCCCAAGGGCGCCTTCCGGGGCGTGGAAAAGCCGGTGCAGGTGCTGGGCTTCGCCACCCTGCTCATGGCCACCGACAAGATGCCTGAAGACATCGCCTACAAGATCACCAAGGCCGTCTGCGAAAACCGCGACGAGCTGGTGGCCACCTACAAGGGCGCCGGCGCTTTCCGGCCCCAGAACGCTCCCGACGTGCCCCTGCCCCTGCACCCCGGAGCCAAGAAGTACTACAAGGAAGTCGGCTACATCAAGTAGAGGATGACCTGCACGGGTGAAGGCCCCCGGTCCCTTGGACCGGGGGCCGCGCCCTACCAAGGATCACGCGGTATGCAACTCACGGCCAAAAGTTACGTTATATCCACGGTGGCAATAGCCTGGTCCGTAGTCCAGCTCTATAACTCCATCACCTTTGACCTGGATATCCTGCAGCTAGAGTTCATGCACCTGTCCTTTGCCCTGATCTTGGCTTTCTTGCTCAAGCCGGGACCAGCCAAGATTAATCAAGGCAATTGGTCGGACTATCTGCTGGCCCTGGCTTCCTGCGGGGCGGGCGTGTACATGATGGTCAG
Organism: Deltaproteobacteria bacterium; assembly: GCA_020444205.1. Taxonomy (GTDB): domain Bacteria; phylum Desulfobacterota; class Desulfarculia; order Desulfarculales; family Desulfarculaceae; genus Desulfoferula. The sequence continues at coordinate 49,884 of JAHLLJ010000003.1, forward strand.
CTACACCAGGATCGCCGAGCGCATCCGTTTCGTCTCCGACGTGGAGATGGGCGATGTGGTGGTGTGCGTGGTCCTTATTTTCCTGGTGCTGGAGGCTGGGCGCCGGGTCATGGGTTGGGGGCTTACCATCCTGGGCCTGGTGGCCATCGGCTACGCCTTCTTCGGTTTCCTTTTGCCGGGCAACGTGGGCCACAGCTCGGTGACCGGCGAGAGCTTCACCGAGTTTATGGTGCTCACCCAAGAGGGCATCTTCGGCATACCGCTGAGGGTTTCCACCATATACGTTTTCTTGTTCGTGCTCTTCGGGGCCTTTTTAAAGTACGGACGCCTGGGTGAGTTTTACAACGACCTGGCGGTATCCGTGGCCGGCGGCCTCAAGGGCGGCCCGGGCAAGGTGGCGGTGATCAGCTCCAGCCTGTTGGGAACCATCAGCGGCAGCGCGGTGGCCAACGTCTCCACCTCGGGCACCTTCACCATCCCCATGATGAAGCGGGCCGGTTATCAACCGGCCTCGGCCGCGGCCATCGAGGCCCTGGCCTCCACGGGCAGCCAGATCGTGCCGCCCATCATGGGCGCGGCGGCCTTTATCATGGCCGAGCTAACCCAGATTCCCTATTGGTCCATCGCCGTAGCCGCCATCATACCCTCTGTCCTGTACTACGTGGTGGTGTACTCGGTGGTGCACTTTGAGGCAGTCAAGCACAACCTGGAAACCTCGGATGATGACCGCAAGGGCTTCTGGAAGATGGCCCTGGCCAAGAGCTACATGTTCATCCCGGTAGTGGTGATCGTCTACTACCTGTCCGCGGGCTACTCCATCACCCTGGCCGCCACTATGGCCATCTTGAGCGCGGTGGTGGTCTCGGCCATACCCATAGCGATAAACCGCCAATGGAAAGAGTTCGGCCTGTTCGTCAAGGCCCTGGAGGACGGGGCCAAGGCCTGCGTGGCCGTGGCCATACCCTGCGCCATAGCGGGCATCATCGTGGGAGTGCTCACCCTGACCTCCCTGGGGCTCAAGTTCAGCGACCTGATCCTGGCCTATGCGGGCGACAGCATAGTGTGGCTTTTGATCATCACCTCGCTGATCTGCATGGTGCTGGGCATGGGCATGCCCACCAGCGCGGCCTATATCACCGTGGCCATTCTGGCCATTCCCGCCTTGGTAAAGGGCGGGGTGCCGGTGATCACCGCCCACTTCTTCGGCTTTTTCTTCGCCAACCTGTCCATGATTACCCCCCCGGTGGCCTTGGCCGCCTATGCCGGGGCGGGCATCGCCGGGGCCAACAGCTCCCAGGTTGGCCTTAGGGCCTGTTGGATGGGCCTGACCGTCTACGCCATCCCCTTCCTGTTGGCCACCTATCCGGGGCTTATGCTCATAGGCGGCTGGCCGGAAATAATCTTCGACCTGGTGAAGGTGGCGCTTATTGTTGCCAGTTTTTCCGCCGCGATCATGGGAGTTTTCAGCGCGCCCCTCAAGGGCTACCAGCGCGGGCTCTTTTTTGGGGCGGGAGTTGTATTGTGGGCCAGCCTGTCTTCGCTGGTCCTGAACGTGGTCGGCTTCGCAGTGTTGGCGGCCGCCTTATTTTGCGCTTACAAGTTTCGCCCGGCCCAACCAGCCGCAATGGGCTAGGCCTAGGGACGTTGCGCCGTGCCGCAGTCTTGGCCTTTGATTCGCCGGGCCGGGGCTCGGTGGAACTGGGCATGGCATAGTGCTTACCCAGCAGAAAGGTAAATGAAATGGCTAAAAATTTGAGGACATATCTTGAGCAACTGGAGAAGGAAAAGCCGGAGGTGATCCTTAGGGTGGAAAAGCCCATGAAGGTCGCCTACGAAATTTCCGCGCTGCAGCGTAAACTGGACGCCTTGCGCAAGTATCCGGTGATCATCGTTGAAAACCCCATCCTGGACAACGGCGAGAAAAGCGAGTTCCCGGTGGTGACCAACCTCACCGCCAGCCGCGAGCTGTGCGCCGAGGCCCTGGGCCTGGACCATCGCCGCATTGCCATGGACTATGCCGAAAAGATGTCCCACCGCCTGGATCCCATCGAGGTGTCCAGGGACGAGGCTCCGGTCAAACAAGTGAAAGAGACCGGCGAGGACGTGAACCTCTTAAAGTTCCCCATCCTCACCCACAACTACATGGACCCCGGCCCCTACATCGGCACCGGCTTTGTGTGCAACTACGACCCGGACACCGGCGTGGACAACTGCTCCTTGCAGCGCATATGGGTGAAAAGCCCCCGGCGCACCGGCTATTGGCCGGCGGTTACCAGCCATAGCATGCAAAACATTTGGAAGTGGTGGGGCAAGGGCGAGGACATGCCCGTGGCCATATGGATCGGGCACCACCCGGCGGGCATCTCCGGCGCCCAGTCGCGCCTGGGCTACCCGGTTAGCCACTACCCCTCCATGGGCGGGGTCATGGGCGAGCCGGTCAAACTGGTGCCCAGCGAGCTGTTCGGCAAGGACATTATGGTCCCGGCCGACGCCGAGATGGTCATCGAGGGCTACGTTCCCCGCGAGGTGTTCGAGGCCGAGGGCCCCTTCGGCGAGTACCCCGGCTACATCGGTCCCCAGCGTCCCAGCCCGGTTATCGACGTCAAGTGCGTGACCTATCGCAAGGACGCCATCTACCACGGCATCGGGGTTGGCCTGGCCGACCACCTGGTGCTTCTGGGCAACTTCCCCTTGGAGGCGCGCATCTACAACGTGGTCAAGAGCGTGGTCCCCGAGGTGATGAACGTGTTCGTGCCCATCTCCGGGCGGCGCAACCACGTCTACGTGCAGGTCAAGAAGACCCGGCCCGGCATCGGCAAGGAAGTCATCATGGCCACCCTGCCTTGCGACAGCCGCCTGAAGCACGTGTTCGTCATCGACGAGGACATGGACCTGTTCAACGAGAGCGACATCATGTGGTCGGTGGCCTACCGCAGCCAATGGGACCGGGACCTGGTGGTGGTGGAAGGCGCGGCGGTGTTCCCCTTGGACCCCAGCGTCCCCTCGCCGGGCAACATCGGCACCCGTGGCGGCATCGACGCCACCATGCCTCCGCCCATTGGCAACGGACTGCCCCGTTTCTACCAGATGGTCAACAAAACCCCCGAGGATGTGGCCGAGGCCATACAGCTCGAGGACTTCGTGGACCCCGACCTGTTGGGCAATTACCCCACCTCTTCCTAGGCGGGGCTGAAAAGGATAGACGTCATGATCACTATAGAGAAGGTTGGAAACCCCAAGGACGTCTGGGTCACCTGCCCGGGCTGCAAAGAGCTCTACTACATTGACCGGCTTTTCTACGAGCCGCAGTATGACAAGATCCCGTTGCACTGCCCCTTCTGCCACCTGGAGTTCGCCAAAGAGGACTCCCCCATGACCTGGGGCGAGTAGGCGGCAGGTATCGAGCGGACGAAAAAACGGGCGGAGCGAACCCCGCGCGGGTTCGCTCCGCCCATGGCGCCGCCCCAAACGCAAAGGGGCTCGCGCACGCGGCCAAGGAGGCGAGGGCCGGTGAGTTTGACCGAAAGAGCCAACGGGGAAGGGCATGAATCGCAGCGGTTATTATCGCTGGTTGCTGATGGGCGCGGCGGTATGCGTGAAAATGATCATCAGCATCTACCAGTACTCCTGGTTCCTGTTCGCCTTTGCCATCGCCCAGGAAGAGGGCTGGTCCCCGCAGCAGTTGGGCCTCACCTTCACGGTGCTCATCTTGGCCGCCACCCTGGTGCAACCCTTTTCAGGCCTGTACGCCGACGCCGCCGGGCCCCGCAAGCCCTGCCTGCTGGCGGCCTGCCTGGTGGGCGCGGGCATGCTGGCCGCCTCCTACGCTGCCAGTCCTTGGGAGTTGTGCCTGTATTACGGCTTGGGCGGCCTGGGCGTGGGGGCGCTGAACGGCATCTCCACCGCCACCTCCCTCAAGTGGTTTCCCCTTAAAAGGGGCCTGGCTACCGGGGTGGTGGAGTTTGGCTTTGGAGCCGGCACTTTGTTTTTCAACTTCTTCCTCCAGGACAGCCTGGAGCTTGTCGGTTGGCGGGAAACGTTTTGGTTCCTTTCGCTGGCCATGGCCGTGGTACTTGTGCCCCTGGCCCTGCTCTACTCCTACCCCCCCGCGGATTGGGAGCAGCGCCTGAGAGCCCGGCGGCCGGGAGGGCACGCCGCTTCGCGGCCCGCCTCGGCGCAGTACCGGCCGGTGCAGATGGTGGTCACCCACCAGTGGCAGATAATCTACCTGGGCTTTACCCTTATAATCGCCACAGTGCTGATGTTCGCCTCGCACCTGAAAATGATCGCCCAGGAATTCGGCATAAGCGGCTCGCTGTTCGCCTTCGTGATGGTGGCTTTTCCATTGGGCAATGGCTTCAGCCGCATTGTGGGCGGGCTGGTTTCGGACTACCTGGGCCGGGAAAGAACCATGCTGCTGTTCTTCAGCCTTTTGGGGCTGTGCATGCTGTCCCTGGGGCTTTTCGGCACCCAGCCATGGCTGTTCGTGGTAGTGGTGTTCTTGGCCGGGCTGTTGGGGGGCGCGCCCTTTGTGCTCTACGCGGCCATGGTGGGCGACTATTTCGGGGCGGGCAACGCCACGGCCAACTGGGGGCTTACCATAACCGGCAAAGCCTGGGCCGGGCTTATCGCCGGATGGTTCAGCGGATTCTTGGTGTCCCTGTCGGGCACCTACCAGACCCCGCTCCTGGTGCTGGCCCTGTGTTGCTTTGTGGCCGCGGCTCTTTCCAGCCCCCGGCTGCTCAGGAATCCCGGCCCGCCGGGCCGCAACGCGGCTCCGGCCACGGCCGGGCCAGGCGGCCAAAGTTAACCTGACGACTCTTGGCCAGGAGGATAATCATGGCTGACAACGCCAAACCAATCATCGTGGGCATCACCGGAGCCAGTGGAGTCATTTACGGAGTGCGCCTGCTGGAGGTGCTGCGGGACCTGGGCCGAGAGACCCACCTGGTCATGAGCGACGCCGCCCGGCTTAACCTGACCATCGAGACCAAGTACCACCCCCACCAGGTGGAGTCGCTGGCCAGCAAGGTCTACCCGGTGGGAGATATGGCCGCGGCGGTTTCCAGCGGCTCGTTTCTCACCGAAGGCATGGTCATCGCTCCCTGCACCATTAAGACGCTTTCGGCGGTGGCCAACTCCTTTAACTACAACCTTATCGTGCGCGCCGCCGACGTGTGCCTTAAGGAGCGCCGCCGGTTGGTGCTGATGGTGCGCGAGACTCCCCTGCACGCCGGGCATCTCAGGCTCATGTCCCAGGCGGTGGAGATAGGGGCCACCATCCTGCCGCCTATTCCGGCCTATTACCACGGCCCCCAGAGCATTGCCGACCTCATTGACCAGAGCGTGGGCAAGACCCTGGACTGTTTCGGCATTGAGCATCAACTATTCAAGCGCTGGTCATGACCCGCGCCTCGCGAGGACAAAAGCAATGAGCAAGAATAAAACCATTACCGCTGAAAATGCCCCCGCCGCGGTGGGCCCCTATAGCCACGCCTGCTGGGCGGGCGAGTTGTTGTTTGTGTCCGGTCAGCTGGGCCTGGACCCGGCCACCGGAGCCATGGCCGAGGGCGGGGTGGAGGCCCAGGCCAAACAGGCCATGCAAAACTTCCAAGCGGTGTTGAGCGCCGCGGGCCTGGGTTGGAACCAGGTGGTCAAGACCACTATCTTCCTGCAGGACATGGCCGACTTCCCGGCGGTGAATGCAATTTACGCCGAGTACTTGTCGGCTGAGGAAGGCTATCCCGCCCGGGCCTGCGTGCAGGTGGCCAAGCTGCCCTTGGGCGGTTTGGTGGAGGTGGAGGGTGTGGCCCATGCCGCGCGCTAGGCGCATGGCGGGGAAGGCTTAGAGAAACTGTGGAAGGAAGGTGAACGCCATTGCCGGAAAGGAAGGCAAGGTTGGACCCCAGAGAAATATTTGAAGATCTCAAACACCGGGTCGTCAGCCTGGACATAGAGCCGGAGGCCAATCTTAACCTGAGCGATCTGGCTGCCTACTACGGGGTCAGCCGTACCCCGGTGAAGGAAGCCATCATATACCTGGAGGCCGAAGACTGGGTATACCGCAATGGCAATCACTTCACGGTCAGCCCCCTGACTCTGGACCGCATGCGCGACACCACCGAGATACGTCTGATTTTGGAGGTGGAGGCCAACGTACTGGCTCTGAGACGCATGACTCCGGATACCTTGGCCATCTTGGACCGGATCCTGGAAAAAATATCCAACCTGGACAAGGTGGAGGACAACCAGGAGTTGTCGCGCTTGGACACGGAGTTTCACCGCGTGCTCTACCAGGCCACGGGCAACAAGCAACTGGCCGCCCTGCTGGAGCGCATGCTCTCCGGTTATCTGCGTTTTTGGCGCTCCCGGCCGAAGAACGTCATGAGCGGCAGCTTTTTTCATCAGGCCCAAGAAATCATCAAGGCCATCAAGGACAAGGACGAGGCCAAGCTGCGCGAGCTGAGTGTGACTCATATTATGCAGTCGATGAACGCCATCATGGGCATGTACTAGCCCGGCTTCGCTAGAGGCCGCATGGCTGCGTTGCGGGTTTTGCTCACCTCCTCGACGTATTACGATATACGCCTGCGGGTTTCGCTCACCCGACGCCCTTGCCCTGCGTCCTCTGACTGTGCCGGGTCCGGCTTCGCCAGGCAGCGCCATGGCGCGTTACTAGCGTCACTCGGTCCTCGGCGTATGTAAAAATACGCCTGCGTCCCTCTCTCGGTAACGCTAATCCAGGGCCAGGGTGAGCCCCACGGTGGTGAAGGGGCAGCGCGCGCCCAGGCGGTTGCGCATCACCTGCTGGGCCAGGGCGCCGGTGCAGTGCATGGGCAGCACCAAGCCGGGGTTTTCTTCGATGAGACCGGCCACGATGCCTTCCAGTTGCTTAGTATCCAGGAAATTCAGATGCAGCCCGCCTACCAAGGCGTACAGGGGCACCCCGGGGCAGATGGCCTGGGCCGCGGCGATGGTGTTGAACACTCCGGCGTGGCAGCAGCCGGTGATCACCACCAGGCCCCGCCCGGCCAGGTTTATCACCAAGGCCTGGTCGTCCTCCAGGGAGTCGGGCTGCCACTGGCCGTCTTGACGGCGCAGGCCGCCGGGCCAAAGCACGTCGCGCGAGCTTTGCCTGGGGATGCCTCCGCTCACCCACAGGCCCGGCCCCAACTGGGTGGGCCGGTCGGCCAGGATGGGCTGGCTGCCCAGCCAGGTGGCGATTTCTTCCTGGTTGAGAACCCAAGGGCCGGCCACGCCGCCTCCTGCCTGGCGCACTCCCCGCTCACCGAAGGAACGGGGGTGGGTGACCAAGGGGGTGCGCAGGTTGTACTTGGCGGCCAGGTAGGATAGGCCGCCGTAGTGATCTATATGCCCGTGGCTGAGCACCAGATAGTCGGCCTGATTGGGGTCGATGCCCAGTATTTCCAGGTTATGGGGCAGTATGGTGCCGCCTCGGCCGAAATCGTAGAGCATGCGCACCGTCTCGCCGTCAGAGCCTTCCACCTCCAGCCAGGCGGAAAAGCCCTGGGCGGCCAGCAGCATGGACTTGGGGCCGGGCTGGGGATAGTGCAAAGGGCCCTGGCTGGATAAAAAGACGTCCACGTTGTTGTCGACCACCACGGTAAAGCTAAGGCGTACAGCTTGCTCGGCGGGCACGGCGTTTCTCCCGGTAAAAGGCGGGGCAGGCCCGGCGAACCGGGCCCACCCCGTGGGGGGGCTAATGCAAAAGAGCTACTTGATCCAGCCCTTTTCCTTGTAATACTTCACCGCGCCCGGGTGCATGGGGATGCCGATGTCCTTGGCCATGTCCTCACGCTTGCCCAAGCGCATGGCCTTGATCATCTTGCCGTAGCGGTCAAAGTTCTGGTCGATGCTCTTGACGATGGCATAGGCCACCTCGTCGGGCATGTCCTTGCTGGCGATGACCGTCACGTTGGCGATGATGCCGGGCATCTCCTGGTCGATGCCGGGGTAGCAGCCCTTGGGCAGGGTGTAGGGCTCCAGGCCCTTGTGCTTGCTGACCAGGGTGTCGATGACCTCCTTGGAAAGAGGCAGCATCTTGATCTTGCGCTGGCTTCCCGCGTTAACGATGGGCGGGGCGGGATAGGCCATGGCGCCGTAGAAGATGGCGTCAATATGGCCGTCGATGAACTGCTTGCCCGCTTCGGCAAAGCTCAAAAAGCGGGTGTCGATGCTCTTGAAACTCATGCCGTAGGCTTCCAGCACGTAGCGCGAGACCACCGAGATGGCGCTGCCCTTGGGGCCGGGGGTGACCTTCTTGCCCTTGAGCTGGGCAATACTGTCTATGCCCGAGTCGGCGCGCACCACGATCTGGGTGGGCTCGGGGAAAATGACCGCCAGCCCACGGATGTTGGTGAGCTTGCCTTGCTTTTTAAAGTACTCGATGCCCTGCCAGGCTTCGGCCGCGGTGGTGGAAAAACTGAAAGCGGCGTTGATCTTACCGGCGTTGGTGGCGATGACGTTGGCCGCCCCGCCAATGGGCATGGTGGAACCCTTGAGCTTGGGGTTGGCCTTGATGGTGTCTTCCACCATGGCCGTGCCCAAGGCCTGCCACACACCTCCGGCCGGGGCGGTGCCCCAACGAATGTCGTAGGCTCGCGCGTCCTGCGCTCCCACGCTCAAGATGCCCACGGCCAGGAGCAGGCTCAGGGCCAGGCTGGTTGCCAACCATTTTTTAGCTGCCATGACGGCCTCCTTACTATTCGGGAATTACGGTTAAGGGGGATTTTTTTCTCCGGTATAGCTGCCAAAGCACCAGCAGGGCCAAAAGGGCCAGCCCAACCAGGCTGTATGCCTTTACCGGCATGATCAACAAAATGCCGATTACAAAAGCCAGGCCGCGCTCGGGGGCGTTGAGCTTGCCCAGCAGGTAGCCCACCCCGGACACCGCAAAGCAGCCCGCGCCCACGATGGCGGTGCTCATGTCCAAGGCCATCTTGCCGATGGGGCCCTCCAAGAGCAGGCTCTGCTCATAGGCAAACATGAAAGGCACCACAAAGGCAACAATGCCTATGCGGGTGGCGGTCCAGCCGGTTTTCCAGCCGTCGGCTCCGGCTATGGCCGCGGCGGTAAAGGCCGCGGCGGCCACCGGCGGGGATATGAGCGACAGGCAGGAGAAGTAAAAGGCGAACAAGTGGGCCACGTGGGCGGGAAGGCCCATGGCCATCAGGGCGGGTATTACCGTGGCCACTTGCACAATGTAGGCCGGGGTGGTGGGCATACCCGCGCCCAAAACCAGGGCGATGACCATGGCCATCAAAAGGCCTAGAAGCAGGTGTCCTCCAGCCAGGTCCACAAACACGGTGCCCAGGCGGTTGCCCAGACCGGTGAGGTCCACGCTGCCCACGATGATGCCCGCTGCCGCGGTGGAGATGGTCACGATGAGCATGCCTCTGCAGCCCGCTTCCAGGGCGTCGAGTATGCCCGCCGCGTTGAGGCGGGTGGTGGGCCGGAATTGGCAGATGACCAGGGCCGAGACCACGCCCACCCCTCCGGCCAGGCTGGGGGTGTAGCCCGCCACCAGCATGTAGACCAGCAAGCCCAGGGGAATGAGCATGTGGCCATAGTCGCGCATGGTCTGGCTGGGGGTGACGTCCACCTTGAGGCCGGGCAGGCGGTGCTTGCGGGCCTCCAGGTCCACGGTGATGAACACGCTGATGAAATAAAGCACCGCCGGGAACAGGGCATAGTAGATGATGGTGGAATAGGGGATGCCCGAAAAGGCGCTCATCACAAAGGCCGCCGCGCCCATTACCGGAGGCATGAGCTGCCCGCCGCAGGAGGCCACCGCCTCTACCGCTCCGGCAAACTCGGGGCGGTAGCCCGCGTTTTTCATCATGGGGATGGTCACCACGCCGGTGGTGGCCACGTTGGCCGCGCCGCTGCCGGTGATGGTGCCCATTAGCGAGCTGGCCACTACCGCCACCTTGGCCGGGCCGCCCACCATGTTGCCGGTGAGGGTGGTGGCCAGGTTGCTGAAAAGCTTGGCCCCGCCGCTGTGCAAAAGCACCGCGCCGAAGATCACGAACAGGGCGATCTCGGTGGCTGACACTCCCAGGGGGATGCCGAAGATACCGCCCAGGGACAGGTAGTTGAAGTCCACTATGTCGCTGAAGGTCAGGGGAGAGGTGTGGAAAGCTCCCCAAAGATAGGGTCCGGCAAAGGGATAAAGTAAAAAGGCCAGCACCACGAAGAACAGGCCTTTGTTGAACATGCGCCGGGTGGCCTCCAGCACGATGAGCACCACGGCGATGCCCAGGATCATCTCCCAGGCCGAGAGTTTGCTGATGAGCGGGAAGCGCTCCTCGGTGACCCAGTCGTAGTTGAACACCAGATAGGCCGTGGCCGCGGCGGAGAAGGCCAAGAATATCCAGTCAAGCCAAGAGGGGCGGGGCTTGCTTTTGGCTTTTATCAGGCCGGGCCGCACCAAGAACAGGAGGATCAGGCCCAGGCCCAAGTGAATGGAACGTTGAATCAAGGCATCAAAGGCCCCGAACAGGGCGGTGTATATCTGGAACAGGGCCAGCACCAAGGCCACCAGGGTGGCGCATTTGGCTTCCCAGGATTTGCCGCCCCAATACTCACGCCAGCTTTTGCGCTGCTCAATCACGGGTTGCCGTTCCTTTGCTCCCGCCGCCGGCGGTTGAGAATCTGCCACAGGGTTTCAGCGGAAACCGGGTTGCGATAGGTGTACTCGCCCAGGGCGGCGGCCACCGCGTTGTGCACTGCCGGGGCGGTGGGCAACAGGGCGGGCTCGGCCACGCCCTTGGCTCCGTAGGGGCCGGTGGGCTCGGGCTCCTCCACCACGCGCACCACCACCTCGGGAGCGGGCCAGGCGTGGGGGAGCTTGTAGTCCAGGAAGTGGGGGTTGGTGATGCGTCCTTTGTCCAAGAGCACTTCTTCGCTGAGCGCGTAGCCCAGGCCCATCATGGACGCGCCTTGGATCTGGGCGGCCAGGTTCACCGGGTGGATCACCTTGCCCACGTCATGGCAAGCCACCAGGCGCAGCACCTCGATGCGGCCGGTGAGCTTTTCCAACGCCACCTGCACCGCGTGCACCGCAAAGGCATAGGTGGCATAAGGCGCGCCCTGGCCGGTTTCCGGATCAAGCTTGCGGGTGGGCGGGTCAAAGGTGCCCTCCACCTGCAAGGGCTCGCTTAAAAAGCGCGCCGCCGCCTGTTCCAGGGAGAGGCTATCGCCGTCCACCCTCAGACAGCCGTCTTGCCAGCCAACCTCGCCGGAGGCCGTGGCCTGTTTGGCCAGCTCCACCAGGCGCTCGCGCATGGCCGCTCCGGCCCTTTTCACCGAGCTGCCCACCACATAGGTGAGGCGGCTGGCGGTGGAGGTACCGCTATTAGGGCAGGCCGCGGTGTCCCCGGCCAATATATCCACCTGAGTGGGCTCCAGGCCCAACTCCTGGGCGGCGATCATGGCCATGGTGGTTGATGCGCCCTGGCCGCCGTCGCCGGTGCCGATCCTCAGGCTAATCGAACCATTGGGGCTAAGAATGATGCGGGCCACCCCCGGGTTGGGTAGGCCGGTAAGGCCGATGCCGTAGTGAGTGGAGCCCATGCCCCAGGCAGTGAGCCAGTCCGGGTCGCTTTCCCGGGGGTGGGGAGGAAGCTCGCTTTTGGCCTGCTCCACCTGGTCCAGGCATTGGCTCATGCCTACCGAGGCGGTGAGCTGTTGCCCGGCGGCGGTGCTGTCGCCGGGCTTGAGGAAGTTGATGCGCCTGATCTCGGCCGGGGTCTTGCCGCAGGCGGCGGCCAACAGATCCATCTGGCACTCGTGGGCAATGGCCACCTGGGGCACCCCAAAGCCGCGCATGGCTCCGCACACCGGGTTGTTGGTGTAGGCCAGGCGGGCGTGCACCTCAACGTTAGGCAGGTTATAAGGCCCGGCGCAGTGCACCACCGAGCGGGTGATGATGGAGGGGCCGTAAGAGGCGTAGCAGCCGGTGTCGGCCAGAATCTCGGTTTTTATGGCCTTTAGGCGGCCGTCCTGGTCCGCCCCGGTGGTCATGGTCACCACCATGGGGTGGCGCTTGGTGCTTACCTGAAAGGACTCCTCGCGGCTGTAGGTCATGCGCGCCGGGCGGCCGGTGAAAAAGGTGGCCATGGCGCAGTAGTAGCCCGGTGAGAGGCATTGTTTGTCCCCAAAGTAGCCGCCCATGGTGGCGCAGATGATGCGTAGGCGCTCTGGCGGCAGGCCCAGCACCCGGCCCAGCTCGCCTTGCTCAAAGTGGGCGTGCTTGGTGGGCAGCTTGACCACCAGCACATCGCCTTCCCACCAGGACAGACCGGCCTCGGGCTCCAAATAGGCGTGCTCCATCATCTGAGTGCGATAGGTGCGCTCAATGACGATGTCGCAATCTTGCAGAGCATCCGCGCCCCGGCCCTTGCGCAGGCTGCGGGTGAACACCAGGTTGGCCTCGCCGTTGACCACCGGCGCGCCGGGGGCCAGGGAGTCCTCGGCGCTGAATACGCCGGGCAGCTTGGCGAAGCTCGGCTTGATAAGCTCGACGGCGGCCTGGGCCTCTTCCAAGGTCTTGGCGGCCACCAGGGCCAGGGGATCGCCCACCCGGCGTACCTTGTCAAAGCACATCACCGGCTCGTCCTTGATGCGCGGGCCCACCAGGCGCTCGCCGGGTATGTCGTCCGCGGTCCACACCCCCTTCACGCCTGGCGCGGCCTTGGCCGCGGAGGTGTCTATGCCTTTTAGCTCGGCATGGGGCTCATGGGAGCGGGCCACGGCCAGGTGCAGGGCGCCTTCGGGCTGGTGGTCCCCTGCATAACGGACCTTGCCGGTTACCTTGTCCCAGGCATCGGGTTTGAGAACTGGACGGCCAATGCTGTCAATGGCCATCAGCTCTCCTCCTCAACGGGGCGGTAGATGGTTTCCTTGGTGAGCCCGCCGGGCACCTTGGCCACCGCGGCCGAATTGGCGTTGCCGGTTATCACCAGGGGACTGTTCTCTTTGTAGAAGTACACGCCGCAAAAGGGGCAGTGCAGCTCCACCGGCAGGGAGTAGAGCAGCATGTCCGCGTAATACTCGCGGCCGCAGGAGGGACAGGTAACGCTGAAGATGTCCATCTCAGCCCTCCAGGTAATCGTCGAGGTTCAGGTTTTGCCGCAGCTCTTTGGGCACCTCCCCCCGCCGGGGAAAGGGGCGGTCCAGGGGCCGGGTGGCGTCGATGACCATGCCCGAAGTCTTGATCTCGTGGCGTAGGCTCGGGTCCAGCACCTGGCCTTGCAGGTTTCTAAGGATGCTCAGGTCCTGGTCGGCCTGCACCCGGCTGGACAGGGCCCACATGACCTGGGTGAGGTCCTCGGGGTCCACATCGTCGTCCACCAGGATCACGTGCTTTATGAAGTTGCTGGCGCTGATGGCGGCCAGGGCGGCGCGCATGGGCTCGCCCTCGGTTTTCTTTTTCAAGCTGATGATCATATTGAACGGACCGCCCGAGCCCACCCAGCAGGTTTTGACCACGCCGGGGGCGGCCTGCTTGGCCCGCTGGTAGATGCTGGCCTCGATGGGCAGGTGAGCGTTCATGTGCTCGGAGTAGCAGGGGAAGATGTCGATGATGGTGGGGCGCGCCTTGCCGTAGACCGCGCTGATTTCCACCACCCAGGACAGGCGCTGAGGGCCGGCATAGCCGGTGAACTCGCCAAAGGGGCCTTCCACGCAGCGTTTGCCCGCCAGGATGCGCCCTTCCAAAACCAGCTCAGCCTCGGCAGGAACCAAAAGCTCCTTGCCGAAGCTCAGCGAGGGAATCAGTTCCAGGGGCTCGTTCATGACCCCGCCGGCCACCGCGTATTCATCGGCCTCCAGGGGGGTGAGCAGGGCTCCGGTGAGATGGAAAGCGGGATGGTGGCCCAGCACCACCGCGATGGGCAGGTCGCGCCCGTCGGCCTCGGCCTCGGCGAAGTAGGCTGATAAATGGCGCGGGGACATGTAGATGGCCAGGTGGTTGGGGTCCAAGTACTGCATGCGGTTCCAGGAGACGTTATAGCGCCCCTGGGGAGTGCGGCTCACCACGATGGGGGTGAGGTAGGGGCCGCCGTCCAGCTCGGTGTGGCGGATCAGGGGCAGGCGGGTCAGGTCTACCGCCTCTCCCTGCTGGGCCCATTGGCGCACCGGGGCATCGCCGGGCTCCACCATCACCGGTTCCAGGCTACGGCCGGACAACTGAAGCATGCGCTCCATGAGGGGCATGCGTTGGTCGGTGTCCATGCCCAGGGCCAAGGCTATTTTCTTGAAGGTGCCAAAGGTGTTGTTGAGGATGCGGCAGTCGGTGGGGCGGCCCTCGAGGTCGCGCACCTGCTCAAAAAGAACCGCCGGGTAACGCTTCTGGTGCTCTAGAGCGTCCACCACCGCGGCGCTTTCAAAACTGGCGGGCTCCACCGGGCGGCGCACCGTCACCAGCTCCTGGGGAGCCTCGGCAGCCAGCCGATCCAGCCAAGATGTCAGATTCATTCCCATGGGGCCTTTCTTTCTCTATTGCCAGAAGGTGGCCATCTGGGTTACGTGGCGGGTCATGGCCTCCTGGGCTGCTTTGGGATCGCCTTCGCGCACTGCTTCAAAAATTTCGACGTGTCCATCCAGGCCAAGGCTGCGGTTGTCCGAGGGCAGGCGGCGCTGACGCACGTTGGTGTAGACCAAGGGAACCAAGGCCCGCGCGATCAAGTTGAGCACCGGATTGCCGCAGGCGTCGGCCAGGGCCAGGTGAAAGTCCAAATCGCGGATGCTGCGCGCCAAGTCCTGCTCCACCACTTCCCGGTACTTGGTTATGGTTTCTTTTAGGCGGGCCACGTCTTGGGCGGTGGCCAATTGGGCGGCTTGGCGGGCCACGTGGGGCTCGATGATAAGGCGAGCCTGGGTGAGGTCGGCAATGCTGGCCTGGCCCAAACGCAGCATCAGGGTTAGGGCCTCGCCCACCGGCTCGGGGCTGGGCTCACAGACGAATACCCCCCCGCCGGCTCCCCGGCGGCTGGTCAACAGGCCCATTTGCTGCAGGCTTATCATGGCCTCGCGCACCGGCACCTTGCTCACCCCCAACTGGCGGGCCAGCTCGTTTTCCGTGGGCAGGCGATCGCCCACCTTCAACTCTCCGGCCAGGATCAAATTGGTGATCTGCTCCCGAACCCCGTCGGAAACTCTACCCTGCTTGACGCTTTCCAAAGATATCTTGGTGGTCACTTTCTCATCCTGTTCCTTATAGCCACCGCGCGGCCGGTTGGGCTCTAACTGGGCAGTGGATATAATGATTAGACGATAAACCTAATATTAGGTTTTTATAGGTTAGGTTAGTGAGAGCCTACTGGTCAAGAAACAATATTGTACGATCCGGTAGGGTTTTTGGAACACTTTTTTGTCGTACCACAAATAAAAAAAACGGGCCGTCCCGTCTGGGACGGCCCGAATTGCCTAATAAATTTTGAATTTGCTAACTGGGGAACACCGTGTAGCGGCCGTAGGGCACAAAGGCTACCTTGGCGTCGGGGCCATGTTTTTTCATGGCCTCGTCAAAGGCTTGTTGCAAGCTGGCGGTGGCATTGATGCCCACACCCTTGGCCATTTCCAGGTTTTCTTCCATGGTCACCACCTGCACGTCGCGCTGCATCAGCACCCGATACAGGGGATACCAGATGCAACCGGCCCACAATTCGCGCTCGCCCTTGATCAAGGCGTCCATGGCCTTGATGTGGTTTTCCTCGTTGGCGGGCATGTACTCCTGCATCAGATCCATGAGGGCAAAGCCGGGCCAGTCGCCGTAGCCGGGGCAGGGGCTGCAGAAGATGATGCTGCTGTCGTCGTGGGTCAGGGGCTCCACGTTGACGATGGCCCAGTTGGTGTGGAAGAAGAGGTGGTTGGTGGGCGCGGTGGAGCCCGTGATCACGATGTCGGGCGTTTCTTCGGGCACGAATTTATAGATGTTGTCATAAAAGGACACCGCGGCCATGTGCGACTCCACCGGGTCGCCGGCGTTGACGTAGATGATGTCCCAGTTGTTGGCCACCACCACGTTGATGCCCACGTCCACGCCCACCATGTCCAGGGCCTCGTACTTGTCCTGCTGCATGCGGCAGTAGTTGTTGCCGGGCAGGCAGTCCGGGGCCATGCTCATCACATGGTTGACCTCGATGGTGTCGTTGCCCGCAACCGCCGGGATGATCATGCCCGAGCCGCCATAGCCCCACAGGGTGGCCTGGGTGGTACTGATGGTGATGACCACGTCGGCCTCGGCCACCGGCTTCAGCACCCACAAGGGGGTTCCCGCCGAGGTGGTGCCCATGTAAACGTAGTTGTCCGGATTGCTTACGTCGTTGCACTGTACCGGCACGCCCTTGTCCATGACCTCCGGGCCCAGCTTTTCGGCGATCTCCTCCGGCGAAAGAGGGGGCACCTTGCCGCATCCGATGGCGATGGATGCGCTGCCGCCCGCCGCCTGAACCATATCCAGCAGGGTGGGCAAAAATATTTTGGCCTGGGCGGCACGGAATTGGTTCTCGGTGATGATGCATACCTTGCATCCCGGAGTCAGCAACTGGGAGAGTTTCTTGCCTCCCACCGGGTTTTCCACGGCCTGGAGCATGGTGGCCACTGGGTCGGCCAGGGCAGGAGGCTCCTGTGCTTCGTAGGTGGTCAGGTTTTGGTCAGGGACTTCAAGCTCTAGAACTACTCCGAGCTCCTCGGCCGTTTCATACGGCACTTTTATCAGGGCCATGTATTGCGCTCCATATTCTTGAGGTTCAACCGGCGCCCACCTTCCTGGCCGGCGCCGCATGGCGTATCCGCTTTTGATATTTTAATACTATCAAATAGACGGACTCGCAAATCCCCAAATCTATGTGGGCAGACAATTTTTATGCGCCGCGGCGCCCGGCCTGTGACCGGAGCGCCGCGGCGGCTAAGGATTACTGAACCAGGAAGGGCTGCCCCACGCTGTTGATGCCCCGGGCTCCCAGGTAGGGAGTGGTCCAGCGGCCCAGGTCGGCGATGATGTCGGGCACCACACCCGAGCCCTGCTTGACTATCTTGCCGATGTACATGGGCTGCACCAAGTCGTGGTTGACGTCGAGCTCCACCGGACCGCGCGGGCTGTCCAGCTTCATGTGCTCCAGGGCCTTGACGATCTTGGCCGAGGCGGTGTCGCCGCCGGTGGTTTTCACCGCCTTGAGGATCATCTGCCCGGCGTCGTAGCCGTGCACCGAGCTCATGGACACCGACACGTTGGGGTCGTTCTTGGTGAACTTGTCGTAGGCCTTGACGAACTCCTTGTTCACCGGGTTGTCCAGGGTGATGGCCCAGTTGAAGCCGCAGTGCCAGCCCAGGGCCGCGTCCTTTTGGGCCATCAGGAGGTTGCGCTCAAAGAACCAGCCGGTGGTGGTCATCTTGACCTTCTTGTTCAGACCGAACTGGGCCGCCTGGCGGCAGTAGTTGACCGCGTCGTTGCCCGCGAACCAGCCGAAGTAGACGGGCGCGCCGGACTTGGACAGCTTGGTCAGGTAAGGAGCATAGTCTTTTTCATTGAGCGGCGGATAGGCCGAACCCACGATCTTGCCGCCTTTGCCCCTGAAGGCCATGGTGAAGGCCCATACCTCGTGGTGCCCGGCGGCGTAGTTGGCACCGCCCACAAAGCACTGGTCGCCCAGGTTGTCCTTGACCCATATTCCGGTGGGGTGGGCGAAGATCCAGTGGCTGATGGAGGAGCGGAACACGTAGGGGCTGTAGAGGTTGCCCGACAGCTCCACGTTGCCCGCGGTGGGGATGATCATGGGGACCTTTTTCTCGTTGGCGTAGTTGCGCATGGCCACGCACACCGCGCTGCTCACCGGCCCCACCAAAAAGTCCACCTTGTCCTTGTCCACCAGCTTGCGGGTCTTGGTCAGACCCACGTTGGGCTTCATTTCCGAGTCTTCCTTGATGACCTCGAACTTGCGGCCCTTGTAGGCCCCGCCCGCCTGGTTCAGGGCCAGCTCCAGCCCGGCCACCACCCGGTCGCCGATGACCTTGTAGGCCCGTGAGAAGGGCAGGATCACCCCGATCTTGATGGGTCCTGAGCCGCTTGCGGCATAAGCGGGGGCGCCGCTCAAGAGGTTGCCGGCCATGCCGCTGATGGCCGCGGCGCCGGCCACGGTGGCCGACTTTTTCAGGAAACTTCTTCTAGTGACGTCCTTTTTCTTTTCGTCCACGAGTCCCTCCTTTTTTATTGATTTATAAACCGGCCCCCGGAGATGCCTCCTGCCGTGGAAAATGCTCCAGGGGAATTTTCCCGTCCCAAGCGCGTCCCTAGCCGGGGGGCTCGCATTCGGCCACCGAAGTGGACACGCCCAGGGTTTGAATTAAAATGTCCTCATTGCAAGCCAGATCCTCGGTGGTGCCGCTGAAGCGGATTTCGCCCTTTTCCAGGATGTAGTGCCGGTCGCAGGCGCTGAGCGCCATCTTCACGTTTTGCTCGGATAAGAGAATGGTTATGCCCGTGGTCTTGATGTCCAGGATCAGGTCCCTGAGCTCCTGCACCACCAGGGGGGCCAGCCCCTCGCTGGGCTCATCCATGAGCAATACGGAGGTGTCGCCCAACAGGGCCCGGGCGATGGCCAATATCTGGCGCTGCCCCCCGCTGAGGCCCCGCACCTTTTGGTGACGCTTTTCCCCCAGCATGGCGAAACGGTCATAGGCCTTTTCTATCTCCGCGTTACTGTCTTGGCCCCGTTGGGCCACCAGGGCCAGGCGCAGGTTTTCCTCCACCGTGAGCTTGGGGAACACCCCGCGCCCCTGGGGACACAGGCGCACCCCATGGCGGAACACGTCATGGGGCTTGAGCTTGGTCAACTCCACCTCGCCACCCACCAAGATCGATCCGTTGCGGGGTGGAGTGAGCTGCATCACCGAGCGCATCAGGGTGGTCTTGCCCGCCCCGTTGCGCCCGATCAAGGAAACCGCCTCGCCCTTGGCCAAGCTGAGGTTCACGCCGTGCAGCACGTGGCTGAGTCCGTAAAAGGTGTGCACATCACTTAGTTGCAACATGGCTACAGCCCTCCCAGATACACGCGCTGCACTTCCTCGTTGGCTTCAATTTCACTGGGCGGCCCCTCGGCGATCTTTTCGCCGTAATGGATCACCAGGATGCTGTCGGACACCTGCATGACAAACTCGATGTCATGCTCGATGAGCACGATGGTCACCCGCTCGGAGAGCTTTTGGATCAGCTCGATCATGGACATGCTCTCAAAGCGGCTCATGCCCGAGGTGGGTTCGTCCAACATGAGCAAGGCCGGGTCGGTGGCCAGGGCCAGGCCGATCTCCAGCTTGCGCTGGTCGCCGTAGCTAAGCTCCTGAGCCAGGCGTTGGTGGTGCTCGGCCAGGCCGGTCCACTCCAGCACCTCATCGGTCTTTTCCTTTAGGCGGTCGGACGGGGAGATGTCCCGCCATATGCTGGTGCGGCGCTCCAGGCGCGACTGCACGGCCAGCTCCAGGTTTTGGCGCACGTCGAGGTTCAAGAAAAAGTTGTTGATCTGAAAGGAGCGGGCCAGGCCCAGGCGCGAAAGATGGTCCGGCTTGGCTCCGGTGACGTCCTTGTCCTGGAAGGTCACCTTGCCTTCGTCCGGAGGGAAGCGGCCGGTGATGACGTTGAACAGGGTGGTCTTGCCCGCCCCGTTGGGCCCGATAATGGCCTTCAACTCGCTGCGACGCACCTCGAAGTTGAGGTGGTTGAGGATTTGCAGCTGGCTGAAGCTTTTGCTGAGGTCGATCACGTTGAGCATGGCTATTTCCTCCACCACCGGGCTTTGGAGGCCAGGCCCATGACCCCCTCGGGGGCGAAAATGATCATCAATACGAAGAAGCCGCCGATGAAGATCATCCAGTTCTCGGTGAGGGAGCTGAGCTCGTCGCCCAGCAGAATGACGATGGCTCCGCCCAGCACCGGCCCCAGCAGGGTGCCCATGCCGCCCAATACGGACATGAGGATCAGGTCGCCGGACAGGCTCCAATGCAGCATGCCCGGGGACACGAAATCCTGGTAGGCGCCAAAGAGCACCCCGGCCACCGTGGCCAGGCACACCGAGATCATGTAGCTCTTGATCTTCATTTTGCGGATGTTGTAGCCCAGGTAGCTCACCCGCTCGTCGTTTTCGCGGATGGCCACCAGGACCTTGCCAAAGGGGCTGGTGATGACCCGCCTACAGACGAAATAGGCGGCCACAAAGAAGCCCAGCACCAGGTAGTAGAAACCATAGGGCCGGGTGACCTCGGTTATCCACAGCCCGGGGATGCCCACGGTGGCCTTGGCTATGGAGATGCCGTTGTCTCCGCCGGTGACCGTGGTCATGTTAAAGGCGGCCAGATAAAAGAACTGGGCAAAGGCCAGGGTGAGGAACACGAAGAAGATGTCCTTGGTCTGGGTGGAGAAAAAGCCCACGAACAGGCCCACGATGATCGCGGCGGCCAGGGCCACCAACAACACCGGGGCCAGGTTGGTGCTCAGGTTGTTGATGGTAAAGGCGGCGGCATAGCCCCCCAGGCCAAAGAAAAGGGCGTGCCCCAGGCTGACCAGGCCGGTGTAGCCGGCCAGGATGTCAAAGCCCAGGAGCATGATCCCGAAGATGAGGACCTTGGTGAACAGGTCCAGGTAGTAGTCGGAGAACAGGGCCGGGGAGCCCAAGGGGAGCAGCACCAACAGCAGCAGCACCGCCAGGAGATAAAATCGTTTGGCACCCAACATCATTGCTTCAGCCCTTTATGAACACGCTTGATGACACCCATGGCCCTACTCCGTTTCCGGCACCAGGCCGGAAGGCCGGAACAGCAGGATGGCGGCCATGACGATGTAGATGGCGGCGTCGGCGAATCCGGTGAGGAACACCGCGCCCAGCTGCACCGCCTGGCCGATGATCAAAGCCCCGATCACCGCCCCGCGTATGCTGCCCAAGCCACCCACGATGACCACGATGAAGGCGTCGATGATGATGTCCACGCCCATCTGGGGATATACGGTGCGCATGGGCGCCACCACCGCCCCTCCCACCGCGGCAAAGGCGGCGCAGACCACGAACACCACGGTGAACACCTTGCGGGTGTCAATACCGTGAGCCTCCAGGGTTTCGATATCCTCGGTGCCCGCGCGCACCACCACTCCCCAGCGCGTCTTGGAGATCAAAAGCCATATGGCCACGGCCAAGACCACGCTGAACAGCAGCACGAACAAGCGGTAAGTGGGGTAGTAGACTCCGAAAAGGCTGGTGGCTCCGGCCAAAAATCCGGGCATCTCTATAGAATAGATGTCGTTGCCCCAGATGAACTTGATGGCGTTTTGCACGATGAGGCTGATGCCGAAGGTAAGCAATAGGTGATGCAATGGCGGGCGGCCGTACAAGGGCCGCAGGGAGAAAAACTCTATGACAAAGGCCACCACGCCCACCGCGATGGGCGCGGCCAAAAGGCCCAGCCAGAAGTTGCCGGTGAAGGCCACGACCGTGTAGCCGAAGTAGGCCCCCAGCATGTACAGCGAACCGTGGGCAAAGTTGAGAACCTCCAGCATCCCGAAGATGATGGTAAGGCCGCCGGCCACCAGCATGAGGACCATGCCCAGGGTCAGGCCGTGCAAAACGGTGGTGATCAGGGTGGAAAAATCCATCAGTGCCGCCGCAATCTAAAGGTGTAATCAGGGCCGGTGCCTTTGCGGCCCCGGCCGTGTATATGGAATTTCCGGTCGTGCCACCTGGCCCGCGTTGCACCAATAGCTGGTGCGCAGTGGGCGCAGCATCGCCCAGGGGGGCGCCGAAACAGGCGGGCTATGACACGAAAGCAACGGGGCCGCCGGATTAAGCGGGTTTTCCGCCGCGTTTTCCAAATGTCCGCGTTATATTCATCTGGTGAATAGTGCGGTTTTTTTCAGCGTACGGCGTGATTGGGCACGGCTGCAAAAGCAGGCGATGCCTAGGGCAAAAAGGAAGAGCGGCGTAGAGCGGGGTGCGAAGCCGGCAACGAGCTAGGTGAGTTATTCGGTTGGCGCCGGCGGAGCGCGAACGATCAGGTGTCGCGTTACTTGCCCTTTGAGGGGTTCATTATGTGAACCGTTCGTTTCTTAAATCATAATAGTAAAGTGGCGCCTTTTGTGTCAAGGCAAAATTGAAAACGCCGCCTCAACTGGAGGCGGCGCCTGATAAACGTCTTGCGCGCCGGGGTTTTAAGCGCAACGGGGCAGGGCCACAAACCGCTCGTCCTGGTGTCTGCGATGGTAGGCTTGTTCATCCTCGGGGCCCAAGTAGCGGGCCATGTACTTGCGGTCGGCCTCTATGAGGTCGGCGGCCATGAGGCAGTCCAGGGCGTTGCCAAAGTTTGAGTCCACGTTCCAGGCCACGGCCTTGGCCGCCAGCTTGGTGTACTGCTTGATGAGTATGGGCAGGCCCCAGCCGCTGGGCTCGATGTCGCTGATAATCTCCGAAAGCTCGTCCAGGTCCTCAACGCCCTCAAGCACCTGCTCGGGCCGCTTGGCGGCCGGACGGGGCCGCTCGGGCGGGCGGCGTGGGGTGGCCAACCCGCTGAGAGGCGAGGCGTAGTGCCGGTCCAGGAAAGCCTGGATCAGGCGGCGGGACAGGGGGCTGTAAAGGTTGGATATGCTGACCGGTCCCAGGATGTAGCGGTAACGGGGCATGGCGGCGATAAGGCAGCCGATGCCCTTCCACAACAACAGCAAGCCGGAGTAGGAGCGCTGGTATTTGGAGTCTAGGAAGGAGCGGCCCAGCTCCATTGCCGGGTGGCATTTGGCGAAAAACTCTGAGTCGTAATCAAACAGGGTGCTGGTATAGAGCCCCTTGATGCCCTGCTCGGCCAGTATCTCGTCCACCAGGCCCAGGCGGTAGCCTCCGGCAAGCTCCTGCTCCTTGTGGTTCCACAGGCACAGGTGCAGGTAGTAGTCGTCATATTGGTCAAGATCACGTTGGCGGCCGGTGCCCTCGCCCACTTGACGGAAATTGAGTTCACGCACCCGGCCCACCTCGTCCAAAAGGTGGGGGGCCTGCCGAGCTCGGGCGTAGAGTACGGTGAACTCTCCGCTGATAATGAGCTTTTGCTCTTGGGGCAAGGACGCAACCTCGGCCCCGGCGGGCCGGCTCCGCGAAAGAGTGGGGCGGGGCATAAGCCCGGCGGGGGGCTCGGGCGGCTGGTCGGGTTGCAGTCCCTTGACCGCGCCCAACAGATAGACCCGGCGCCGCAAGTACTCGCTGGCCTCGCGGGCGCTGCCCCGGGCGGCCAGGCGCTTGTAGGCAATGGGCGAGCCGATGCGCAGGTTTATTTCACTGCCGATTTTGTTGACCAACTCTCTGGGCAGCAGGGCGGTGCGCAACCGGGGGTGAGCCAAGCCGGCCAGTTGGAACAACACGCTGTTGCGGCCGGGGAAAAACACCGGCAACACCTTGGCCTTGGCCCGGCGGGCCATGCCTGCGGCCATGGGGCTCCAGGAGGGGTCTTCCACCCGCCAGCGCTTCCAGGCCACGCTGGCCACCTCCCCGGCCGGGAAAACCACCAGCATGCCGCCCTGCTCCAGCCAGCGCACCGCGTCGCGTAGGGGACGGAAGTTTTGCTCCACTGCCCGGTTGGTAGAGAAGGGGTCCACCAGCAGAAACAGATCGCGCAGCTCGGGCACCCGGCTGAGCATGTAGTTGGCCATGACCTTTATGTCCGGGCGCACCTTGAGCAGCAGGCGGGCCAGGATAAGCCCCTCCAGGGCGCCGTAAGGATGATTGGCCACCACCACCACCGGGCCCTTGGCGGGCACGCGCTCCAGCTCCATGGGCGAAACCAGCCACTGGACGCCCATCTGCTCCAAGACCGCGTCGATGAAGGCCAGTTGGCCCTCCTGGGTGTGGTTGACTTGACGGTAAATGGATTCCAGGCGGGCCAGGTAGAAAAGGCGGCTGATGGCCGCGCCCATCTTGTCGGCCACGGGCCCGGGCACGGGTCGGGGCCAGTTAAAGGCGGGCCGGAAAATGCCTTCCGCGCTGGTCGGTGCCATGAGTCAATCCTCCAAACCGAACGTTATTGGCATCAACAAGGGGGGCCTGATCGGAGCCCTCCCTTGGGTTAGTTATTTCTAGGACGGGCAGATGACGATTGGGTGGAGGCTGGATTGCATTTTCCCGACAAACCATGGGCCGTCCGGCCCAGCGGACGGGGAGTTGGTTTTGTCTGGGCCGGGCCCGGTGGGTTATATTGGTAAATAGTTCTAAGGTCCCAAGTAAAAGGCGTTTTGTCGGCGAAAGGAATCAAGGATGGATTCTTGGCTACCCAGCGTTTGTCCCTTTGACTGCCCAGACACCTGCGGCCTTTTGGTGCGGGTGGAGGGGGGCAAGGCCACCGCGGTGAAGGGCGACCCGGATCACCCCTTCACCAAGGGTTTCATATGCCAAAAGATGGCCCAGTACCCCGCCAGGGTGCATCATCCTCATCGGCTCACTTCCCCGCTGCTGCGCACCGGACCCAAGGGATCGGGACAGTTTAAGCGGGTCACCTGGGACGAGGCCCTTTCCCTGGCCGCGGACAAGCTGGGCGAAACGGCGGATAGGTATGGGCCCGCCTCGGTCCTGCCCTATTCCTACGCCGGGCACATGGGCCATGTGCAGCGCAACGCGGGCAACGCCTTTTTTCATCGCCTGGGGGCCAGCAAGCTGGGCCGCACCATATGCAGTTCCACCGCCTCGGCCGGCTATGCTTTTAGCCTGGGCTCCGGCCCCGGCACCGATCTCAGCCAGAGCCGCCAGGCGGACCTGATCCTGGTCTGGGGCTGCAACATTCTGACCACCAACCTGCACGCTTGGCCCTGGTTCCAGGAGGCCAAAAAGCGCGGGGCCCGCCTGGTGGTAATCGATCCCTATGCCAACGAGACCGCGCGCAAGGCCGACACCCATATCAAGCTGCGTCCTGGGACCGACGCAGCCCTGGCCCTGGGCCTGATGCAGGTCATTATCAGCGAGGATCTGCTGGACCGGGAGTTCATCCAGGCCCACACCCTGGGTTTTGCCGAGCTCAAGGAGCGGGCCGCCCAGTACCCACCGGAGCGGGTGGCCGAGATCGCCGGGGTGCCCGAGGAACAGATCGTGGAGTTGGGCCGGGCTTATGGCCGGGCCAAGGCCCCTTACATCCGCACCGGTTGCGGGCCGGCCCGCCAGCTAAAGGGGGGCATGGCCATGCGCACCATCGCCCTTTTGCCTGCCCTGGTGGGGGCTTTCGAGCGCCCGGGCGGGGGTATTTTACGCAGCATCGGGGCTGGCGATTGTTTGGACCTTTCCCGCCTGAACGCTCAGGAGCTTTCCCCGGAGGGCACCCCCACGGTGAACATGGTTGAGCTGGGTTCGGCCCTGGCTTTGGATACGCCCCGGCCCATCAATCTGCTGTGGGTGTATTTGTCCAATCCGGCGGTGGTGGCCCCGGACACCTCGGCGGTGCTGCGGGGGCTGGCCCGGGAGGATCTGTTCCTGGTGTGCCAGGAGATGTTCTTGACCGAGACCGCCCGCTGGGCCGATCTGGTCTTACCCGGAGCCAGTTCCCTGGAGATGACCGATCTGCACACCGCCTATGGCCACCGCTGCGTGCAGATGGCCAAACCCATCATCGATCCGGTGGGTGAGTGCCGATCCTTGTGGTCGGTGTTCCGGGAGATGGCCGGGCGCCTGGGCTTTGAGGAGGAGGTGTTCACCGCCGACGAAGAGCAGCACATCGCCTGGATGCTGGAGGGCGGCTCGCCCTGCCTGGAGGGCATCACTATGCAAAGCCTGGCCCAAGGCCGCCCCTTGCAGGCCGACATTCCGGCCAACCCCTACTCACGAGGCTTCCTCACCCCCTCGGGTAAGGTGGAGTTCTACTCCGAGGCCATGGCCGCCCTGGGGCTGGACCCCTTGCCCAGCGGCGAGCCCAGCCGCGACGACGACCACGGCGGGGAGTATCCTCTGCAGCTCATCACTCCGCCGCGCAAGCAGTTTTTAAACTCCACCTTTAACGAGGTTGCCACTCAGCGGGAGCGGGCCGGGGAGGCTGACCTTTTCTTGCATCCCCTGGACGCGGCGGCCCGGGGTATCGGCGACGGCGGCCTGGTTAGGGTGTATAACCGCCGGGGCGAGTGCCTGCTCAGGGCCAAGGTGAGCGACGCGGTGCTGCCCGGAGTCACCGTGGCCGAGGGACTGTACTGGGGAGCCCACACTCCCGGCGGCAAGGGCGCCAACCATCTCACCTCCCAGGCCCTGGCCGACGTGGGCGGCTCCAGCGCTTTCCACTGCAACCAGGTGGAGGTGGCCCCGGCGCCCTGAAAAAACCCCTTCATCCCGGCAAAATGCTGGACTCATGGGCCCGAAAAAGTGTATCAATGGGTATACATGTATACCTGTTGATACACCGGAGGGGCCATGGAGCAGGAGAGCAGGGAGCAGGAGCTGGCCCGGCTGCGTAAGGCCGTGCGCATGTACGAGCTGATCTTCAACAGCATCCACCACGGGGCCATGGTTACCGACGCCCAGGGGCGCATCACCCATTTCAACAAGCCTTACGGTCAGTTCCTGGGCCTAGACCCCACGGAGCACCTGGGGCGGCACTGCACCGAGACGGTGGAAAACACCCGCATGCACCTGGTGGCCCAGACCGGCAAGGCGGAGATCAACGCCACCCAGGAAATCAAGGGTCAGAGCATGGTGGTGCAGCGCATCCCCATCCGCCAGGACGGCAAGGTCATCGCGGTGTACGGCCAGGTGGTGTTCAAGGACGTGCGCGACGTGGGCCGCCTGGCCAAGAAGCTTTCTCTGCTGGAGTCCAAGGTCAAGCTCTACGAGCAGGAGCTGATCAACCTGCGCTCCACCCGCTACACCTTCCAGAGCATCGTGGGGGGCAGCAAGGCCATGCGGGCCCTGAAAAAGGAGGCCCTTAAGGCGGCGGCCAACGATCTACCGGTCTTGCTCACCGGCGAGAGCGGTACCGGCAAAGAGCTGTTTGCCCAGGCCATCCACCAGGGCAGCCCCCGCAAGATGCACCCCTTTGTGCGCATCAACTGCGCGGCCATTCCGCGAGACTTACTGGAGTCGGAGCTGTTCGGCTATGAGAAGGGGGCCTTTACCGGGGCCCGGGCCGGAGGCAAGCCGGGCAAGCTGGAGCTGGCCCACCGGGGCACCCTGTTCCTGGACGAGATCGGCGATTTGCCCCTGGAGATGCAGCCCAAGCTCTTGCGGGCCTTGGAAGAAAAGGAGTTCGAGCGGGTGGGGGGCACCAAGCCGCTGCGCTCGGACTTCCGGGTGGTGGCGGCCACCAACCAAAGCCTGCAAGAGATGATCGCCCAGCGCGCCTTTCGCAGCGACCTATTCTATCGTCTCAACGTGATCCCTTTGCGCATTCCGCCCCTGCGGGAGCGGCGGGGAGATATCGGTGAACTGGCCGGGCACTTCCTGGCCCAAATGGCCGGGGAGATGGCCCTGCCGAGTATCAAGCTGGACCCCGAGGCCGGGCGGGTGCTGGGCTCCTTTGCCTGGCCGGGCAACGTGCGCGAGCTGAGCAATGTCTTGGAGCGGGCGGTGTTCAACCTGGAGGGCGACACCATCCGCCTATCTCATTTGCCCCTGTATCTGCACCGGGAGGCGGGGGATGGGGATTTGGGCGGGGCCACCATCAAAAGCGTGCAGGCCCAGGCCGAGGCCGACGCCATACGCATGGCCTTAAAAGAATCGGGCTACAACAAGGCCCTGGCCGCCAGGCGCCTGGGCATCCACCGCACCCTTTTATATAAGAAAATGAAAAAGTACGGCCTGCCCCTTAAACCGTAAAAGCAAAGCGTATCAAATTTGCTACATCAGCAGGTAGGCTTGTTCCACTCCCGCAAGGCCTGGCGGGCCCGCTCGCCGCTTGAATGCATGCCCGGCTCCAGGCGAAGCCTTTGCAGGCAGTCGCCCAGGTGCATGCGCAAAAAGGCGTTGGCCGAGTAGCGGGTCACCTTGGCGTAGTAATGTTCAACTAAGTACTTCACCATCTCCAAATAAGGGGGCACCAGCTCCGGGGTGATGGAGAAGTTGTCGTAGTTGACGATGGCGTCCACCTTGCGGCCCAGCGGGGCCACCACCGCGGCTACCGCCTGCTTGATTTGGTCGATCTTCAGCCAGCTGTTTACGCTCAAGCCGTCGAAATTAACAAAGAAAAGGTTCTGATTTTCATCGTAGCTCAGGCGCTGGGCCAGGCTCAGGCTGGAGTTGACGTCCTCCTTGAGGCCCATGGGCTCCTTACGGAACAGGCGCTGGTCCATGGTCTTGAGCTCCGGAGCCATGGCCGGCTTGAAGGTCATGTGGGCCAGGATGTCGCGCTCCAGATCCACCCCCGGGGCGATCTCGCTGAGCACCAGGCCCTCGGGGCCCAGGGTGAACACGCAACGTTCGGTGACGTACAGGGCGGGCTGGCCCAGGCGCTGGGCGTAGTCGCCGGAAAAGGTTACGTGCTCCACCTGCTCCACGAACTTGACCTCGCTGCCCTCCTTTTCGATGGTCAGAGTTCCATCATTCACTTTAACTTTCAGGCCGCAGGCGGTGAAGGTGCCTACGAACACGACTCTTTTGGCGTTTTGGCTGATGTTGATGAAACCGCCGGCCCCGGCCAGGCGAGGACCGAAGCGGCTCACGTTGAGGTTGCCCCGGCGGTCGGCCTGGGCCAGGCCCAGCACCGCGATATCCAGGCCGCCCCCATCGTAGAAATCGAACTGATAGGGCTGGTCCACCACCGCGTCGGTGTTGCTGGCCGCCCCGAAGTTCAGGCCCCCGGCGGGCACCCCGCCCACCACCCCCGGCTCGGCAGTTATAGTAATTGATTTAAGTATGTCCTCCTCGTTGGCCACGCTGGCCACGCCCTCGGGCATGCCGATGCCCAGGTTTACGATGTCGTGGGGCCTTAGCTCCTGGGCCGCCCGGCGGGCGATTACCTTGCGCGGGCTCAAAGGCATGGGGGCGATGTCCCGGCTGGGTACCTTGATCTCCCCGCTAAAGGAGGGGTTGTAGACCTCAGCGAAGGTTTGCCAGTGATTTTCCGGCCTTGCCTTGACCACACAGTCCACGTGGATGCCCGGCACCTTCACCTCGCGGGGCTTCAGGGTGCCCCGCTCGGCGATGCGCTCCACCTGGGCGATGACCAGGCCGCCGGAGTTCTTGGCCGCCATGGCCAGGGCCAGGCTCTCCAGGGTCAGGGCCTCCTTTTCCATGGTCAGGTTGCCGTCGGTGTCCGCGGTGGTGGCCCGGATGATGGCCACGTCGATGGGCAGAGTCTTGTAGGCCAGGTACTCGCGGCCATCGAACTCGATAAGCTCCACCAACTCCTCGGTGGTGATTTCGTTTATCTTGCCGCCGTCCAGGCGCGGGTCCACAAAGGTATTGAGGCCCACGGTGCTGATGGTGCGCGGCTTGCGGGCGGCGATGTCCCGGTACATGTGGGCGATGATGCCCTGCGGCAGGTTGTAGGCCTGTATTTTGTTTTGCAAAGCAAGCTGTTGCAGCTTGGGCACCAGGCCCCAGTGACCGCCCACCACCCGGCCCACCAAGCCCTCATGGCCCAGGTGGTTCAGGCCTTTCTCACCCCCGTCGCCTTGGCCCGCGGCATATACCAGGGTAAGGCCGCGCGGCGCGCCCTCGTCCAAGAAGCGCTCCTCCAGGGCGATGGCCAACTCCTCGGGAAAGCCGATGCCCACAAAGCCGCCGGTGGCCACGGTGTCGTGGTCCTTGATCAGGGCCACCGCCTCTTGGGGGGTGACCACCTTGTTCTTGGGCCTGCCTACCGGCGAGAGCTCGCCGAGCAAGGGGTGGTTTTTGGAGTTGGGCTTTTTACCGGGGTTCATGTTGCTGCTCCTTATCGAGTTGGGATAGGCCGCCAGGGCGACGGCCATCTCATGATGCAAAAAAGGTGCCTCGCATCTCAACCGCTTCCTTGACAAGGGCACAGGACTTGCTTGGTCTGATATGGTATTGACCACCCCGGATGGGGACGGAGATTTGAGTTATACGAGGAGACGAGCATGTTGCAGATAAAAGACGCGGTGGCGGTGATTACCGGAGGGGCAAGCGGCATCGGCCTGTCCCTGGCCCAATACTGGGCCTCCCGGGGCGGCAAGGTGGTGCTGGCCGACCTGTTCCCCGAGGCCCTGGCCCAGGCCAAGGAGCAGATCGACGGCCCGGTGCACACCGTGGCCTGCGACGTTACCAAGGAAGAGGACAACACCCGCCTGGCTGCCGAGGCCATAGAGGCCTTTGGGGCCATCAACCTGGTGGCTCCTTTCGCGGGCATCATCAAGGACGGCCTGTTCCTGGGCGCGGACCGCGAGGGCAAGCAGGTGCTGCGCAAAATGCCCCTGGAGCAGTTCGAGAGCGTGATCAAGGTGAACCTCACCGGGGTGTTCCTCACCGTGCGCGAGTGCGGCGAGCAGATGGTCAACCACGGCTGCCGGGGCCTGATCTGCTTCATCTCCTCCACCGGCTCTCTGGGCACCGCCGGGCAGATAAACTACGCCTCCACCAAGGCGGCCATGTCGGTGATGCCCAAGGTGATCACCGGCGAGTTCATGCGCCGGGGCCTGTCCGGGCGCATCCGCTGCGTGGCCGTGGCTCCGGGCTACGTAGGCACGGCCATGGTCAAGGGCATGAACCAGAAGGCCTTGTATAAGATTCTGGACGAGGTGCCCATCGGGCGGCTCATTGAGCCCGAGGAGGTGGCCTCCCTGGTGGGCGAGCTGTATCGCAACGAGGCCCTGAGCGGGGAGGTGTACTTCATCCACGGCGGCCTGCGCCTGGGGTCACGCGGATAGCCAGGTTTCAGCCTCAAAAAAGGCTCCCGCCGGACCGCCCGGCGGGAGCTTGGCTTCTGGGCGTTAGCCTAAGCAGGCCGCAGAGAAAATTCATCCTGATAGAACTCACCGGCCTTGGCCTGCTGGTCGGCCACCTGGTGGGATATCTCGGCGAAGTCATCCCCCACCAGATCCACAAACTGCCGGTCCAGATGGTCCCGCCCGGCCATGCCCTCCAGGATGGCCATGACCTTGTCCTTGCCCAGGGACTCGCGGTAAGGCCGCTCCTCGGTAAGGGCGGTGAACACGTCGGCCACGGACATGATGCGCGCCCCCAGGTTCAGGCTGTCGCGGTCGTGATGAAAGGGGTAGCCCGAGCCGTCGAGCTTTTCGTGGTGAAAGGCGGCCCATTCGGCGATCTGCTGCATGCCCTCGATGTTGTTGATCACCTCATAAGAGTGGTAGGTGTGGGCCTTCATCACCGCCATCTCGTCTTCGTCCAGCTTACCGGGCTTTTCCAGGATGCGGTTGGGCACGGCCATTTTGCCGATGTCGTGCAAATTGCCCGCGATCTCCATGAGCTTGACCTCGTTGTTGGTGAAGCCGTGCAACCGGGAGATCAGCTTGGCCGCCGCGGCCACCCCGGAGGAGTGGGTGGCGGTGAAACGGGAGCGGAAGTCGATGACGCTACAGAAGAGCTTGGCCACGTCCTCCACCACGTCCAGGCCCACGTCCGCCTTTTTGTAGGGGCCCCGGTTGAGCAGCAGGGAGTACATGCGGGGCGCGGCCAAGTCCAGCCAAAACTCCTCGCGGCGCGCCGCTTCCAGGAATAGCTCCACCACCTGGGGATGGACGGTCCAGCCTGAGAGCGCCTGGACTCGCTGGATCACCTTTTGGTGCTGGTGCAGGATGTATTGCCCACGATCCACCCAGCGCTCCACGTGGTCGGCCAACAGGATGACCTGGGCGTTGAACACGGTGGGGTTTTCAAGAGACTCGTCCCAGTCGGACCACCGGCGGTGGTGATACAGCACCGCCTCGGCCTCCTTGGCCAGCCAGGGCACGCTCTTGAATAAGAGCCAGCCCCTGAGACAGTGCTCCCCGGCGTCGTTCTCCTCGAAACGATGCAGGGCCTCCATTTCCTCCACCGAGGTGGCCCCTATGTCGTGCAACACGGCGGCGGAGAAGATGTTCTCCAGGCTTTGTTGATTAAGGTTAGCCACCCGGCCCATTTCCCAGACAATGAAGGCGGTCCGCAGTTGATGCTGGGACAATTCCGGGTTGGCCAGATCCATGGCGTTGGACAGGGAAAGAATGATGTTGCCTAAATTGATGGAAAAAGGCCGCTGCATGATCGCACCCCCCACAGTATTGGCAGTAGTCGTGAGGCTGCTGATGCAAGCCCGTGCCTAAGGGAGATCCTTGGTGCTGCGGGGTGGCGAACAGCAACCGTCCAGTTGGGAACACCTCTAAACGAGTTGAACCAACCGTTCTAATGATAGCTTAGCAATTACCGCTAAGTATAAGCCTATTAACCAATACTGGTAACCTATTTCCTGATTACCTTTCCAGCCGATTGAGCGGGGAACAGGACCTAAGAAAGGCCCGGACGCCTCTGGAGAGCGTCCGGGCCTTGGCGGGCCAGGGAAGCTTAGGGCCCTTATTTGCTTATTTGAGCATCTGGCGATAGGTGCTCTTGTTACCCAGGTTGGGGCGGCCAGTGGCCAGGGGGCCGGGCCGCACCACCGAGGTGAGCGCGCCAACCGGACGGCGGCTGCGCGCGGGCTGGGCCTCGGGAACCTCGGCGGTAACCGGCTTGTCCAGCACCACGGTCATGCCCGCGCCCATGATGAGCAGCACCGCCGCGGTGAGGTAGGCTGACTCATAGGAGCCGGTGGCGGCCACTATCATCTGGGAGACCCGGGGCAGCACGAAACCGCCCGCGCCCCAGGCGGTGAACACCAGGCCGTAGTTGACGCCAAAGTTCTTGAGCCCGAAGTAGTCCTTGGTGGCCGAGGGGAACAGGGAGAGGTTGGTGCCGTAGTTGAAGCCCACCAGGGCGGCGGCCATGACCATCACGATGGCCTGCTCCTTGCCCACCATCATCAGGGAGAACAGCAGCAAGGACTGGAAGCAGAGCATGATGGCCAGGGTCTGGGTGCGCCCGATTTTGTCCGAGAGCGTCCCGGCCACGATGCGGCCGCCCGCGTTGCCCACGGCCATCAGGGCCACCACCACCCAGGCCATGTCGCCCAGGCTGGCCTTGGCCATGCCGGCCACGTTGCCGATGATCATCAGGCCCGCGCCCGCGCCCACGAAGTAGGTGAACCACAACAGGTAGAAGGTCTTGGTGCGCAGCATGGCCGAGGGAGCGAAGTCCAGCCCCTTGGCCTTGGGAGCCGCCTGGGCCTTGGGCTCGGACTCGGGATTGTAACCCTTGGGCGGGTTGACCAAAAACTGAGCCAGCCCGCAGACCACGATGATAAAGGCGCCGCCGAAGATCATCATGGCCGAGCCGAGGCCCAGGGTGTGGATGAGGTAGTTGCTCAGGGGAGCGATGTACACCGAGGCCAGGCCGAATCCCGAGACTACCAGCCCGGCGATGAGGCCGGTCTTGGCCGCGGGGAACCACTTGATGGCCGGCGGGGTGGCCGAGGCATAGCCGAAACCCAGGCCGGTGCCGGTGAGCACGCCAAAGCCCAGGACCCACACCCACAGGGAGTAGGACTGGCTGATCCACATCAGGCCCAGGCCGGTGAGCACCCCGCCGATGACCGCGGTTATGCGCGGCGAGAATTTATCTTGCAGGCGCCCGGCGAAGATCATGCTGAAGGCAAAGGCCAGACAGCAGACCGCGTAGGGGTCGTTGAGGGAGGAAAGGCTCCATTCAAAACGGCCGTCGCCGGCCACAATGGAGTCCTTGATGGCCATCTTGAACATGCTCCAGGTATAGAGGATGCCCAAGGCCAGGTTTATGCCGATTCCGGCCGTGGTCACCGACCATCCGCGATTCTTGACCTTTTCCATGGCTCTTTTCTCCCTCCGGGCCGTGCCCTGTGCTTTGGATTCGCCTCCTATTAGTTCAAGTTCCGGGCCAACGCGCGGTAAAAGGAGATTAGTTCAGTTGTAACGATTACTTATAAATATATGGCCGCTCCGGAGGAGCGGCCTGGGAGCGGCCAAAAGCGGCTAAAAAGTAGAAAATTTTCTAGATTTGTGGAAGTTTTTCTATTCTTCCTCCCCATCCAGAAGCTTTTTCTTGCGGTAGCGAAAGGTGTGGTAGTTCATGCCCACCAGCTGGGCCGCCTTGGTCTCATTGCCCTGGGCCAACTCCAGGGCCCGGCCCAAGTAGTCCCGCTCCACCTGCTCCAGGGTTTGCCCCAGGTCCATGCCTTGGGCCTCCAGGGGCGGTAGACTCGGACCGCCCTTGCCAGGCGCCTCCAGGGCCTCCTGGTTCAGGCCCATCTCCTCGGCGCCCAGCAGGGGGCCCGAACCCACCAGCACCCCCCGCTCCACCAGGCCTTTTAGCTCGCGCACGTTGCCCTGATAATGGCGGCTGGTCAACAAGTCCTTCGCCTCGGGGGTGAAGCCGGTGAAGTGTTTGTGGTACTTGTGGGCCATCTCCACCAGGAAGTGGCGGGCAATGGGCAGCACATCTTCCGGGCGGCGGTTCAGGGAAGGCACCTCCACCTTGATGACCCCCAGGCGGAAGTACAGGTCCCGGCGGAAGGAGCCCTCCTCCACCAGGCGCTCCAAGTCCTGGTTGGTGGCCGCCACCACCCGCACCCGGGCCTTGGCCGGCCGGGTGGCCCCTATCTTGTAGTATTGGCCGGAATCCAAAAAACGCAGCAGCTTGGCCTGGGCCTCGGGGGGCAGGTCGCCCACCTCGTCCAGGAACAGGGTGCCTCCTGAAGCCTGCTCCACCAGGCCTTTTTTGCCCCCGGCCTTGGCCCCGGAAAAGGCTCCCGGCTCATAGCCGAACAGCTCGCTTTCGATGAGATCCTTGGGAAGGGCCGCGCAGTTGAGCGCCACCAGGGGGCCCCGGTGCAAGGGGCTTTGATAGTGCACCGCCGCGGCAATGAGCTCCTTGCCGGTGCCGGTCTCGCCCAGGATCAAGACCGGGGCGTCGGGGCTCTGGGCCACCCGTTGCACCAGGTCCATCACTCCTTGGATCTCATGGCTCTCGGCCACCATGTAGGGCAGATTATCGGTGAGGCAGCGCTCCTGTAGGGCCTTGACTTCCTTGCGCAGGCGGATACTCTCCAGCGCGTTGTCAATGGTGGCCTTCAAGGAGTCCATGTGCAGGGGCTTGACCACGTAGTCGTACACGCCATGCTTCATGGCCGAGACCACGGTGTTCACGTCCTCGTAGGCGGTGATCATGATGAACAGCATCTGAGGGTGAAGCTTTTTTATGCGCCCCAATGCCTCCACCCCATCCATGCCCGGCAGGCCGATGTCCAGCAAAATCAGGTCCGGGGTCTCCTCCTCCAAGGCCTCAAGGGCCTCCTCGGCGCTGGCCAAGGCCCGCACCCGGTAGCCGGGCAGGTTCATGACCACCGCGTCGCGGATGAACTCCTCGTCGTCCACTACGAAAATGCTGTAGTTGAGCATGGTCTCCTATCCGTGGGAGTCGTAGCCCCAATAGGCCGAAGCAGGCAGCTCCATGGTAAACATGGCCCCTCCCCAGCGGCTCTGGCTCACGCTGAGCTTGCCGCCGTGGTCGCTCACTATGCGGTGGCACAGGCTCAGCCCAATGCCCGAGCCCTCACGGCGGCCGGTGAAAAAGGGGTCGAACACCTTTTCCCTCAGGGCCTGGGGCACGCCGGGGCCGGAGTCGGACACCCGGATTACGATGCGGTCCATCTCCAGGGAGGAATCCAGGCCGATCTTCTTTTCCCCATCCACCTCGCTCAGCGCCTGCACCGCGTTGGTGATCAGATTCATGAGCACTTGTTCCAAAAGCTGACCATCGGCGTGGGCCAAGGGAAGATGGTCGGCCAGGGAGGCCTCCAGGGTGATGCCCGCCTTGCGCAGGGTCACCGCCGACAGCTCCATCACATTGGTCACCACCTGGTTCAGGTTGATCAGCGAGACCTTGGGCGCGGTGGGACGGCTGAAGTCCAGCACCCGTCTGATCACCCCCTCGATGCGCTGGCTGGCCGCCTGCATCTTGGCCACGATCTCCTCGACTTCGGCCATGCCCTGGGTCTTGCCGCTCAGGGCGCTGAGGTACAGGTTGATGCCCGATAGGGGGTTGCGTATCTCATGGGCGATGCCCGCGGCCACCCGCCCCAGGGAGGCC
Source organism: Deltaproteobacteria bacterium (assembly GCA_020444205.1). Classification (GTDB taxonomy): domain Bacteria; phylum Desulfobacterota; class Desulfarculia; order Desulfarculales; family Desulfarculaceae; genus Desulfoferula. The sequence goes on from JAHLLJ010000003.1 coordinate 86,000, forward strand.
ATCTTGTCCTGGATGCTAACCAGGCGCTCCAGCTCCCGGGCCTTGGTGATGTCGAGCATGATGATCAGCCTGGCTTCGCTGCCCTGGTAAACGATGCTCCCGGCCCGGCAGTGCACCCAGCGGGCCGCGCCGCCGGTATGGTCCTCGCCGTTTAAAAAGCCCAGGTCCAAATCCTGGCCCTCTTCCGCCTCGGGGCCGGCTTGCTGGTCCGGTTTTTTGGACAACTCCAATAACTTGGCCAGGCGGGGATCGCCCTGCCGGCCCAAAGAGGCCAGGTCAAAGGGCGTTTCGGCCGGGCCAAGGACGCGGGTGGCCTCTGGGTTGCAGTACACCACCTGTCCGCCCTGTACGATGGCGATGCCCACCTGGGCATTTTCCACCAAGGTGCGGAAGCGGCGCTCGCTTTCGGCCAGGGCCCGGTCCATCTCCCGGCGGCGGGTGATGTCCTCATAGGTGCACAGCACTCCCACCACCCGGCCTTGGGGCCCGCGCAGGGGGATGCGGTTGGCGTCCATCCACAAGGTGGAGCCGCCCGGCCCCTGCTGGGGCTCGATAACGTGGTGCTGCACCTCGCCGGTGGCCATGACCTCCTGCTCGGCCCGCTCCAACAGGGCGGCCTCGGCTGGAGGGCGGGGCAGCTCGTGGTCGTGCAGGCCTTTTATCTGGGCCGGGTCGGACAGGCTTACGTGAGCGGCAAAGGCGCGGTTGCACCCCAGATAGCCGCCCCGGCGGTCCTTCCAAAAGATGAGCTGGGGAATGTTATCCATAACCAGGCGCAGCATGCCCCGGGAGCGCTGGGTTTCCACCTCGGCCCGGCTGCGGCGGCGTTCGGCCCTTAGGCTTTGGGAGATGATGTATAGCTCCAGCAGGGCCACGATGGCCACGATAGCCAGGCTGACCCAGGTGAGCCGCCCGGTGATGGCGGCCATTTGCTGGGAAACGTCCTCCACGTAGATGCCGGTGCCCACCACCCAGCCCCAAGGAGCGAACTCCTTGACAAAGCTGACCTTGGGCACCACATGGGCCGGGTCGTCCTTCCACTGCCACATGTAGTCCACGTAGCCCTTGCCGCTTCCCTTGACCACCTTGACCACCTCGGAAAACAGGCGCTTGCCGTGAGGGTCGCGGAAATCGGCTACGTTTTTGCCTTCCAGGTCCGGGCGGTAGGGATGCATCACCATGCGGGGCTCCAGGTCGTTGACCCAGAAGTAGTCCTTGCCCTCGGCCCCGTAGCGCATGGCCCTGAGCTGCTGCTTGGCTCGTACTTGGGCCTGGTTCCTGGTGAGCAGGCCCTTTTCCTCCTGGGAATGGTAATAGGCCAGCACGTCCCAGGCGCTTTGGGTGAGCTCGCGGATCATCTCCCGCTTGCGGTCCATGAAGGCGTTTTCCACCGAAGGCAGGATCACCGCGAAAAAAGCGGCAGAGAAAAGCAGGATGGTGAGCACCGAGGGCAGCACCAGGCGCAGCAGTGCGCCGGGCCACCAACGGCCGGGCACCGGCGGAGCTTGTTTTGGCGCGCCCGAGGCGGACATGGACCATGCTCCAGAGTGGAGGAGGGGCGATGCCCCCCGGCATCACCCCTCACATGGTTTCATTTTGCCGCCGCAAGATCAAGCAAGGAAATGGGCTATGACCGGGTGGGCTATATGCGCTCCCTAACCACGTGGAACTCGATGGTCGCGGCGGTGACCTTGCTGGCCCCCGAGTAGATCAGGCTGACCGTCCACAGACCTTGCAGGCTGA
>JAHLLJ010000162.1 GCA_020444205.1 Deltaproteobacteria bacterium
CCAAGCCACCTCGCAGCCCATCGGCAAGGGCCCGGGCATCATGGCGGTCACTCTTCTTCTTGCTGTCGGCGATCATCTTGAATTGGCGGGCGTCAACCACCACAGGCTCGATTCCGGCTTCGCGCAGCACATCAACCACCCACCAAGTCATGGAGCCGGTTTCAAGGGCAACCGCTGCTTCCCCACGAGACCAATGGCCCATGATCCCAAGCCAGCCCGCTTCGCCGCTGGAAACGGTCCCCCGACGAATCACCTGGCCTGCTTCATCGACAGCGCAAAAAGTCGTGGTCTTCTTGTGAATGTCCATGCCAACATAAATCATGGTCGTCCCTCCGTTTAATGGTCCCTAAATACCCAAGACCATTATCCCAAAGCGGGGGGATGACCACACTCATCTCATCTTAGCATACCATTTAATGAGGCCATCGGTGAAATGCTTTGACTTGCATCTAAGTCCCTGCATGCGCACTTCCGCGCAGTCACCTGACCTTCTCGGAGTTGGTGGGGAAATAGCTAAGCGCCCACGTTGTTCAGCTCTAACTCGTGGCCTCCGGCGTGACAGGGTGCCTGTATGTACACACCCCTCCTATTTTAAAGTACTTAACCGCATCGCCACGCATAAAAATGCATCAATCTGCAGCAAAATGCATGGCGCGCCACGTCAAATCCTACGCCACTCACTTGCTTTGGATTGCGGTAGTACAAGCACGAAACTAGGCGAGATGCCCACAGCCACGTGGTGAACTTCAACCAACTGATGATGGCGGCCAAATGCCTCGCGGCGAGCGCTGCATTGCCGAGGATATAGCAACTCCTAACCGCGAAGACAACCATGAACACGGTGGATTATTTTTCAGAAAAAAGCAGGAGAGCCTTGCATCTGAGCACCCGATTAGACAACCTCTTGGGCCGTCTCTTGGTCTATTGCGTCGGGCTTAAGATTTTCCAGTCAGACCGTATTTCTTGAGCTTACGGTAAAGCGTAGCTGAACCAATTCCAAGCTGTTCGGCGGAGCGAGTCTGGTTGCCGGCATTCAGTTCCAGCACCGCGAGGATATATTCCTTTTCCACATCCTTAAGCGGTTGGACTTTTCCCCCAGCAACAACCACGGGTTTGGGGAATGCCTGGCGAATCTCTTCGGGCAGGTCTTCAAAGTCCACCCGATTGCCGCGCGCGAGGGCCACGGCACGCTCCATTGCGTTCTCAAGCTCCCGCACGTTGCCCGGCCACTCGTAGCGAAGGAGCTGGTCTGCGGTACGCGGCGTAAGGGCTGTTATCTTACGCCCCATCCGAACCGCCGCATCCGCCAAAAGCACCCGGGCCAGCGGCAAAATGTCCTCCCTACGGTCGCGGAGGGACGGGACCGCCAGTTCGACAACCTTGAGCCGATAGTAGAGATCCTGCCGGAAGGCATTGTCCGCCACTCCATGGGCCAGGTCGCGGTTGGTTGCGGCCAGAACCCGAACATCCACCGGCCGACTTTTGCTTTCCCCCACCCGACGGATTTCCTGCTCCTGGAGCACCCGCAGAAGCTTGACCTGCATCGCCGGTGATATCTCACCGATCTCGTCTAGCAGCAGGATCCCGTGATTTGCAGCTTCGAACAAGCCTTGCCGATCCGAGGATGCGTCGGTGAAAGCACCGCGTTTGTGTCCGAAAAGCTCACTTTCGAAGAGTGTCTCGGTGATGGCACCGCAGTTGACTGCAATGAAGGGCCCTGCCGCGCGAGTCGATTCTTCGTGGATGAGACGGGCTATACGTTCCTTGCCCACCCCGCTTTCGCCGGTAATGAGCACCGTGGCATCAACCTTGGCCACTCTTTGCGCCAGTTCTACTACCCGCCGCATCTTGGGGCTTTTGGCGATGATCCCCAGAGGCTCATCCAGGTCGCGAGTCAAGCTCACCAGCACTTTATGGCGTGCTCTGAGCTTTTCTTCGGTAGCTTTTAATGTCTCGGTGACCCTGCTGAGCGACACATCGAGGCACTCTTTGAGGCGCCCCGAATCGAAGAACGCCAGGTCCTCGGCGCGCTCTTTGCCCCATTCCTCCCGGGTGCGTCCCAGAAAGTGACACGCCGCATGGCCCTGGCCGATGCAGTGATCTTCCAGCACGTAGATCTCCTTGCCGGTGGTGCGGCTGATGTATCCACTCATAAGACCGCAAATGGTCCAACAAACGGGTGAGTCGGAGCGGCCGAAATGCAACAGGTGCTGCTCTGCCTCGTAGGAGGCAAGCACCATGGCCCCTTTCTTGGTAAGCGGATCCTCGCTCCCCGGTTGAACCCGAAAAAGTCCTCCCAAGGTATGTATGTGGGGGCCGGCGCGACGCCACTCATCATCATCGGCCCATACGAATTGTTTTTTCATGGCCTCTGCCATGCGCCACCCATGGGCGAAGCCGAACTGGGTCAGAACCGCTCGGGCCGCGGTCAGGCCGAAGTTGGCGACCAGGTATTGGCGCAAAATTCCCATGGCCACGGCATCAAGCAGGAGTGCGCGCTGGCCCGCAAACCGGATCAAGCCCCCATTGGGGTCCAACTCAAGAATCTCTTTGTGGTGCAGGTCTTCCGCGCGCATAGGCCACCTCCATCAGATTAGATCAAGTATACATCATTTTGATCGGCCATAGTAGCCGCACGGGTTCTCCTGTTTAGTACATCTAGCTGAAATATATATAAAAAATATTTTGGGCCGGGATTTGCAATAAAAAACAATAGCGGCGGATAAATTTGATGCACCAACCGCAATCAGCTAACAGTACGCCGCATCTCGATCAACCCCAAGGGAGCGGAGAAGAACACATGAAAATCGAAGCAACACCCACCAAGGCTGGCCAGGATTACGCGGCGGCGCATGCCATGCACTACAAGGACAAGGATCTTAATGCAGCCCTGGATCTTTATCAGGGCGTCATGACTGCGCACCCGGATACCCCGGAGTCCGGGTATTCGCGAAGCCAAATCCAAAATATCGCCAAGAGCGTAGTTCCCAGTCAGGTCCTGCTGGACGGGGAAACGGCGATGGCGCGTGCCCAAATCAAGCAACAGGAGCAGACCGCCAAAGACCCGTCGCCAAAGGCCTGAACGCCCAGCCAAAGCCCGTCGGCGAGTGCCTCCGTACTGTGTTGATGAAAGTCTCGCCGGCAAAACAGCCAGGTGGGATGAGCCGAAGCGGTCCCAGGAACCCGTATTCCTGGCCGAAGGTTAAACCTCAGGGCCGCATGGGGACGGAAATTATGGATCAAAAGGCGGCTGATTTGCGTTCCATGGCTAACCGTGTCGACTCCCAACAAGAGCAGCTGTCGGAGCTGTTAGGCCAGGCCTCGGAGCCGAAAACCCCCAGGGCAAGCTGCCCGCTTTTGGTGCTTGGGTGAGATTGACAGGCTGATGATAACGCCACGCAGAAGAAACGATCGCCGCCATATGCAACGGGGCAAGCAGGGTACCTGGCTCACGTTCTACCCAAATGAGCGTGCAGATCCCGCTAGCGATGGCTTTGGGGCCCTAGTGGCTTTGAATGAAATGCTGCTGCCGGCCGGAGCAATATCGGCGCAGGTTAAGGGCACGGGAGCAGAAACAATCACCTATGTCTACAGGGGAGTCCTCGCGCAAGAGGATTCAAATGGAGACTCAGGCGTTGTTCACGCGGGCGAATTTCAACGCATGGTTATGGGCCGTGGAGTCCGCTACAAAGAAAGGAATCCCTCCCGTAACGAAAGCGCTCACCTTTTCCGTGTATTCCTGCATCCCTCGGAGGCAGGGCTGGATTCAGCCCATGAGCAGATGCATTTTCCGGTAGCGCAGCGTCACAATTTGCTGTGCGTAATCGCGTCTCCGGACGGGCGGAAAAAATCGCTAAAGGTTCTCCAAGACGCCCTCATCCACTCGAGCATTTTGGACCCCGGACACCACCTTGTACTTGAGCTTATGCCGGGGCGAAGCGCCTGGCTCCATGTCATCAGCGGCGAGACGGCGATGCAGGAAATTATATTGACTAAAGGCGACGGAGCGGGCGTCAGGAACGAACCATCGGTCTCTATCACGGCGCAGGAACATAGCGAGATACTGCTTATTGATTTGGGACCGAAACCAAGGTTTTTATCACGCCGGGCAGGGCCATAAATCAGGACGGAAACATCGACCGGCAATACCAGGAGAAACGCAAATGATCAAGTTGGCCTTTATTTTTTTAATAATTGCTTCGGTGGCTGGTGTTTTCGGATTCACCAACATCGCCGCCGCCGCACCGGGAATTGCCCAGATATTATTCTATACGTTTCTGGTGCTATTCGCCATGACCCTTTTCGGATGGTTGCTGGTGCGGCGAAGGGCCCAGAATCACGTGCTTTAGGGGCGATGCACGACAAGTTATCGCCTACCAATCTGGGTTCAGTCAAAGGAGAATATCATGAAATCCAGCACCCAAGACCAAGCACAAGGCACGTTTCATAAAATAACGGGCAAGATCAAGGAGCTTTTCGGCAAAGCCAGTTTGGATGCTGAGTTGGAGGGCGAAGGCAAAAACGAAATCAGGGCTGGAAAAGTACAGCAAAAGGCCGGAAAGGTAGAAAAGGTTGTGGGGCAATAGCGCTGCCTAGCCTGCTCCGAAATGCCCACAACCATATATATAAACTGGCAAATTAACAAAGGCATTGTGCCGAGGGATAACGGTTTGTTCAGAATGTGTCGGCCGCTGGAGAGGCATATATCAATTCAAAGTTTAAGGTTAATTGGCGACATAAATATTGAAGCGTTGGCTTTTATGACCGCGGTTTTAAAGGAGGGTGCAAAATGAGAGCACTACTGATCTATCCCCAAAACCCGGAAACCTTCTGGAGCTTCAAGCACGCCCTTAAGTTCATCTCCAAGAAGGCCCTGCACCCGCCCCTGGGGTTGGTCACCGTGGCGGCCATGTTGCCGGCCTCTTGGGAGAAAAAGCTGATCGACGAGAACGTTGAGCCCCTCAAGGACAAGCACCTGCAGTGGGCCGACTACGTATTCATCAGCGCCATGGCCATCCAGCGTAAATCGGTCAAGCGGGTAGTGGCCCGCTGCCGAGCCATGGGGGTCAAGGTGGTGGCCGGCGGGCCCCTGTTCACCACCGACCACCAGGACTTCGAGGGAGTTGACCACTTTGTTTTGGGCGAGGCCGAGGTCACCCTTCCTCATTTCCTAGAGGACCTGGAGGCCGACCATCCCCGGCCCCTGTACACCACAGACCAGTTCCCCGCCCTGGCCGCGACCCCTCCGCCTCTATGGGGTCTGCTCAAGCTTAGGCGATATGCCTCCATGAGCCTGCAATACTCCCGGGGCTGCCCTTTCCAATGCGAGTTCTGCGACATAACCTCCCTGTTCGGCCGCAGGGTGCGCACCAAGAGCGCCGAGCAGGTCCTGGCCGAGATGGACAGCCTTTACGCCGCGGGCTGGCGCGGGGCCCTGTTCATCGTGGACGACAACTTTATCGGCAACAAAGCTAAGCTCAAGAAAGAGGTTTTGCCCGCCATCATTTGCTGGATGAACCGGCACCGCCATCCTTTTGTCCTGTCCACCGAGGCCTCCATAGACCTGAGCGACGACGAGCCCCTGATGAGAATGATGGTGCGGGCGGGCTTCGACGGGGTGTTCGTGGGCATCGAGACCCCCAACGAGGAAAGCCTGGCCGAGTGCAGCAAGCTGCAGAACCGCAACCGGGACCTGGTGGCCTGCGTCAAGAAGATACAGGGCTTCGGCCTGGAGGTGCGCGGCGGCTTCATCGTGGGCTTTGACAGCGACACCCCATCGGTGTTCGAGCAGCAGATCGAGCTTATCCAAGACAGCCGGATCATTACGGCCATGGTGGGCCTGCTCAACGCCCCCCGGGGCAGCCGGCTCTATCAGCGCGTGGCCCAGGAAGGCCGCCTGCTCACCGAGGCCACCGGCGACAACACCGACTTTTCCACCAACATCATGCCCCGCATGGGCCAGGAAGCCCTGTCCCAGGGCTACAGCGAGATCATTAGCGGCATCTACTCGCCCAAACCCTACTTTAAGCGGGTGCGGGACTACCTGCGGGATTATCACGTCCCGGAAAAGAACAAGGCGCACTTCCACCCCCGCTACGTGCGGCTACACTCCGGCTATGCCTGGGCCTTCCCCAAGACCCTGGTGGTGCTGGGGGTGAAAGACCGGGCCCGCTGGCAGTATTGGAAGCTTTTGTTGTGGTCGCTGTTCCGGCGGCCCGGCTGCTTACCCATGGCCGTGACCTTCGCCATCTATGGCTTCCACTTCCGTAAAGTCTTCCAGGCGAGTCTGTAGATGGCAAGTGCTTGCCGAGAACAGGAAGGCGGACAGGCTGCTTAATGCAAAGGGTAAGGAGTCAGGGTTACGCCTTTGGCGAGGAAGCGGCAAAGCTAGTCGAGGGCCTCAAAAGGCTAAAAGCATAAGAAACTCGGCATCGGCAGCATAGTTTAGAGACGACTATTTTTTGAAACGAAAAGCTGACCATGGAGGTTTGAAATGGGTGAGAGCACACTGTCGGTGGTTACCAGAGTGACCAGAAATGCAGTCATTGGAGCCCTTAAGGGTACAGGTGAGCTAGCCCAAGCTATTGTGGGGACGACTGCGGATATGGTGAAAGCGACTATTGCGGGCGCGGGCGATTTAACGATTGCCATCGAAAAACGAGTGGGAGAGATCGTATCGGGCACAATCGAGGCCGCAAACGAAATTGGTGGCGACTTATACGTGACCATCAAAAGCACCGTTTTTGGAATAGTGAAAGCGGGTTCGGATGTTGGGGCGGATGTGGGCAAGACCGCTGTTGCGGCAACCAAGGTTGCTATCGAGGCGGGAGCCAAGGCGGGCACCGATGTCAGCGCGGCCACCAAGGAAGCTGTCACCGGCGCCCTTGAAGCTGGCGACGCGATTGGGACAGACGCATCCCAGGCCGTGAGGAGTGCCTTGATAACTTCAATCAAAGGTGCGGAGGATGTGATAAAGCCAGCACCACGTAAATAGATAAGAGAGAGAAGGCAACGATTGCCACAAAGTATGAGGAAAACACTAGGTCATCTCCTGGCCCGAGCTGGAGCAAATCAATTTCCCAGGAGAAATAAATGCTCAAACTGACCTTTGGATTACTGATAGCAACTTTGGTGGCCGGCGTTTTCGCTTTCACCAACATCTCCACGGCTGTGCCAGACATCGCGCAAATCTTGTTCTTGGCTTTCCTGGTGCTTTTTCTCATGGCGCTTATCGGGTGGCTGCTGTTCCGTCGCATGAAGCAGAATCACATGCCGTGAAACCGGATCGAGTCAAAACCATTTTAAAATCACTTTGGAGTTTCTAAGGAGAACATCATGAAATCAAGCACCAAAGACCAAGCAAAAGGCAAGCTTCACAAAGTAAAGGGCAAGGTCAAGGAACTTGCCGGTAAAGTCAGCATGAACGCTGAATTGGAAGGCAAAGGTAAGGACGAAAAAAGGGCCGGCAAAATTCAGCAAAAAGTCGGCGAGATCGAGAAGGTTGCGGGGAAATAGAAGGTAGTTTTTATGCGCGGCAAGTCTAAAGGTCTGTCTGAGACAGGCCATGAACCCTACCGCATCACGGTTGAAATAGTTGCGTCACTCGAAAGCGCGGAGGTGGATGCATGAAAGTTACAGTGACCGCTTTAGTCGCTCTGGCCGTTCTGGGTGCCTTGGCCCTGGCCGGGTGCGGCAGTGGCGACGACCAGAAGGTGACCGCTCAGCAAGTGAAGAAAGAGGCCAAGGAGGCCGTGAACACCGCCGTGGCCTACAGCAAGCAGAAACAAGATGAGTTGATAGCCCAGGCCCAGGCCCAGTACCAAGAACTGGAGAAGGAGACTTCCCAGTTGATGGAAAAGGCCAAGGAAAAGGCCGCCGCTGGTCAGGATAAGGCCAAGGAGGTCTTGGCTGATCTTCAAAAGAGGCAAGCGGTGGTG
>JAHLLJ010000163.1 GCA_020444205.1 Deltaproteobacteria bacterium
GCACCGTTCGCTAGCCGCGATTTAGAGAGGGTAAAGAGGGCCGGTCCTAGGGGACCGGCCCTCTTTTATTTTGTTCGACGCAGCCAGCCGCCGGTAGACGGTGTTGCCCGCCTAAGCCGGAGCCGCACCAAACAACGCAATATGCCGGTGGCCGGATTAAATCTGGCGTCCTCAGACGACGGCGGACAAGGCGGCCCAAGGCTTGGGCTCCCAAATAAGATTATCTGGGAGCAGTCGAGGTTCTTGAGGGCACCAAATTTCTCGACCCGCTTCGCCACCAGCGGCCCGCTGGGGCGAGCACCGGCCGGAGGCGTAGGCTGACCTACGTCGAGGACCGGGCGCAGCCGGCGACGCAGTATGCAAAAGGCAGACGAAGCCGAGGGCATAAAAAAACCGGGTCCCGACCACATGGCCGAGACCCGGTTAACAAATTAAGCTAGCTGAGGGCGCTTAGACCTCGGTCACGGTAATGGCGTCCTGCTCGCACACCTCGATACAGCTCTCACAGCCCAGGCACTCTTCGGCGTTAACCGGAACGGCCTTGCCATCCTGCATCTCGTACACGTCTACCGGGCAGACCTCCACGCATTCCTCGTCGCCGATGCACTTGTCAGCGTCAACCACCACCTCGAACATAATGTCCTCCTTGATTGGCAAAGTTGTTCGGGGATCCCCCGAAATCTCTAAAAAACTATGATGCTTCCACTCCCTTGAGGAGTGGGCTCCTAGCCTTTACCCAACCGCCCGTGGTCCGCTTAGCGCGGGGCCGAAACGGCCGCCCGTAGGCCGCCGGGGGTGAAAATCACTTCTTGTCAATAACGGTCAGAAGCCGTTTGGTCAAGTGAATAATTTCCTTTCGCCTTTACCTACGATCCCCCTAGGACAAACCCAACTGCTCGGCGAGCTCCGGATGCAGCTCATATCCCAGCTCCCGGGCGCGCACCGCATGGAAGCGCGCTTGTTCGTTGTCGCCCTTTTCGCTTAGGATTACCGCCAGGTTGTTGTGGGCCATGGCGAAATTTTCATTGAGCTCCAGGGCGCGGCGGGCGGCCTGTTCGGCCTTGTCCGCTTCGCCGGTGCGTAAAAACACCGTGCTCAGGTTGGTCAAGGCGTCGGGCATGTTGGGCGCGCCGTCCAGAGCTTCCTTGAGGTGGTAGGCCGCCTCTTCCAAGCGGTCCATCTGCAAATAAGCCACGCCAAGGTTGGCCCGCACCATGGGGATGTCCCAGACCTTCAGGGCGTTGCTGAGCACCCTGAGCGCCTCCTCGGGCTGGCCCTTGCCCAAATGGATGGCCGCCACGTTGACCATGCTCTCCAGGTGCTTGGGTGACTCGGCCATCACCTGGCGGAACTGGGCCAGGGCCTCGTCAACATCGCCCTGCTGCATCAGGGCCACCCCCAGGTTGTAGCGCACGTGCCAGGCCTTTGGCTCTGCTTCCAGGTATTGGGTCAGCCGGTCCACCAGGCCCTCCCGCAAAAATTCGTCTTCCGGGATTCCGCTGGGGTTTTCTATCTTGCTCATGGGTGTTCAGCCTTTGGGAACGCGCCCCTAAAAAAACAACCCTCCGCCAGGGAACGAACCTGCCGGCCCGGTCTATGGCGGAGGAGAAAAAGGCCCCGCGAAGGGGCCGGAACTGGCGCAGGTTTAGTCCTCGCCCTCGGCGTGCTTGCCGCCCGGCAGGGCAAAGTAGGTGGTGGAACCGCTGGACCAGTACTGTAGGGTTTGGTCCTGGATCATGGCGGTGGTCGCCTTTTTCAGGGGCCGCTTCTCCACGCTATCATCAAGCTTCTTGACCTCTTTGAGGAGGTCCTTCATCATCATGCGTTTCTTTTTCTTTTCCATGACCTGAATGACGAGGTCTTGGATTTCTTGCTCGGTGGCCATACGTTATTCCTCCCAGGATTGGAGCTTTTTTCACAACACGGGACACCATAGCCAGCAAGGGCCGTGGTGTCAAGTTATTCCTACCCCTTGGCCGCCTCCACCAGGCCCGGAGCCCACCCCGGAGAGCCCAAGACATGCACGTGGTGGTAGGTTCCCAGCATTTTGCCCCGCACCAGGCCGCCCATGTCTCCGATGAGCCCCTTGCCCCGCATCACCCGGTAGACCAGCTCCAGTTCGGCACCGGGCAGGGGGTGGGGCTCGGAATAGTGGAACTCATGGGCCTTGAACTCATAACCCACCGGCCAAAAAGGATTTTGCTTTTCCACCCGGCACTGGGTGTAGCCGTGGCCCTGAGGCCGCCGTTTCATGGCGAAATCCACCGGCAGCACCCCGGCCATGTCCCAGGCCTGGCCATCCACGATGAGGCGGCGCCCCAGATACATGAGCCCCCCGCACTCGGCATAAATGGGCAGGCCCCCCTCGGCGGCCGCGGCCAGGGAGGCCCGGAACGCGGCGTTGGCCTGCAGCTGCGAAACGTGGGTCTCGGGAAAACCACCGCCAAGATACAAGGCATCCACCGCCGGAAGCTCAGGGTCGCCAAGGGCCGAGCAGAACACCAGATCCGCCCCGAAGTTGTTGAGCGCCTCCAGGTTTTCCGGGTAGTAGAAGCCAAAGGCCGCGTCGCGCACCACCCCTATGCGGGGCCGGGGGCCGCTGGGCGGGCTGGGGGGCATGAGCCCTTGGGGCGGCTGATCCTCGCTCCAGGCCGGGGCCTGGGCCATGATCTCGCGCACCCGCTCCAGGTCCACGTGGGCGGCCACGCTGCGGGCCGCCTGGTGCAGGGCCTGGGCCACCCGCTCATGCTCTTGGGGGGGCACCAAGCCCATGTGCCTCTCGGGCATGTCCAGCTTCAGGCGGGGCACCGCGCCCAGCACCGGCAGGCCGGTGGCGTCCTCCACCGCCCGGCGCACCACCCCCTCCTGGCGGGCGGTGCCCACCGGGTTGAGCACGAAACCGGCCAGGTTCAGCTCGGGGTCATACTTTTGCACCCCCAGGGCCACCGCAGCCACGCTACGGCTGGTCATGGTGCAGTCCAAGGCCACGATAGCAGGAGATTCCAGGGCCTTGGCCAACTCGGATGTGGAGTAGGAGCCCTTGGCGTCCATGCCGTCGAACAGACCCCGGTTGCCCTCGATCACCGCTGCTTCATACCCACGGGAAAAATAGGCAAAGGAGCGGCGCACCTGCTCCGGACCCATGAGAAAGGGGTCCAGGTTGCGGCAGGAGGCACCGGCCGCCTCGGAGAGCCAAAAGGGGTCGATGTAGTCCGGGCCCTTCTTAAAAGGAGCCACGGCCAGGCCCAGGTCGGCCAAGGCCTGAATCAGGCCCAGGGTGAGGGTGGTCTTGCCGCTGCCGCCGCGAAGGGCAGCCACCACCATGCGGGGGGGTACCGGGGGCATCTAGGGTTATCCAAATCGGGTTTTAAGCAAAACTTAGTTATGCATTCATAACCCTTATGCGCGCCGGTGGCAAGCGGAGGCGTAAGTTTTCAGCGACTGTCTACCAGTTAAAATGGTAAGTGCGGCTGCACTCCCCCTGCTGCTGCTTGAGACAGCCCTCAAAGGCAGGCCCAGCCTCATATTTCACCCCTAGGGTGCTAAGCCAGGTGTCCACCCTGAGGTAAATGCCGCAGCGGTAGGCATCCAGCACCCCCAGGCGTTGCATGCCCTGATGGGCGAAGCACTCACCCATGTTCATGCGCAGGGAGCCGTCCGGCAAAAACTCATAGGTGAAGTCCATGAAGTCGGCCTTGGCCACCGAAAAGGTCCCCTCCACGAAGCGGCGCAAATCCTCGGGCGAGGAAATTGATTCCAGGCCCAGGGCCTGGGCCAGGCGCTTGGCCTCGATCTGGGCCATGGAGCGCACCGCGGCCAGGTTGAGCTGGTTGGTCTCATCCATACCCAGCTTTTGCATGCAGTGGAAAAACCACATGGCGTCGTGGGTCATCCAGTTTTTGTTGAGAAGTTCCTTGACTTGGGAAGGCTCCAGCGCGGACATGGCACACCCCCTGGCGGCCGACGTGCGGGCATTGGGCCGATTGGCGCGGTAGATGGCCTATAATGTAGCCTGAATCACCATTCAGACACAACCCCGGATAGCGGGATGGGCCTTTGGCGCTGCCGTTACCTGGGTCTTGGGCATCGAGACCAAGGGGGTGAACCTGGAGACCGTGGGGCAGGAGGAGGACTAGGGTTTGCGCTCGGTGGGCGGGGCGGGCGCGGGTGGGGCGGCTGGCGTTTGGGGGGCGGTGGTCTGGGGGGCAGCTTTCCGGTTCGTGGAAGAAAACCTTTCTAGGTCGGCCTTGCGGTGCTTGCGCAGGATAAAGACGGAACCAGGCACCGCCAAAAGCGCCAACAGTCCCGCCCATTGGTAGCGAACCCACGGTTCAACCTTGTCTAATGTATGGCTATCAAAGCTTCCACTTAACAGATAAATTATTCCGCTAACCAGCACGAGGTTGGCCAAGACAAGGTACCATGAGATGTCGCCTCCTGAACCGCCGCGGGTTGGGGATATCGTGTCGTACATTGCTTGAATTTTCCCGCTCACATCATATAATATTGCCCTTTCCAACATATCTCCATCCGAAGTGTTATCTCCCTCTTGCCTCTTTTTTCCTGAAAATATGGAAGTGAGTTTTTTGGCTAGATATACCACAAAGGCAAAGCACACCCTCATGGAATACAAATAATAAACAATCATGTACCACCCAGCGGAGCCCCAAGGACGATCTGTTTGTGCGGCAATATAAGTGAAAAAATATACCGGACTAAAGAGAAACATTTTTATGATCATATAGGCCCAGAAGGTCATGACCGTGTTTTTCTTTATGGCAATGCTTGGGTAGGTTTTAATTTTTTTGAGATAAATATAGGTGATGCCGCTTTCCAGGATGAGACAGATCGGCACGGCATAAATATAGAATATGTTGCTGTTTATAAGGTCGACAAATTGACCGGGCGTGAGGAAAAATATCTTGAAGAAGTCCATCAGCCCCCCAAGTCAACTTCGGAGGCATTGGGGTCAGCCTCTTGCTTCGTGGGAGAGGGCTCGTCGACTAAAGCTTTATGCCTGCCAAACATGGTGGTAACGGCAACATACAACACCAAGACGACAAACGTGCCGACAATCAGCAGCCAAAATACACTAAATCCCGCATCCATGATCTTGCCTAAATCATGATAATCGGCGGTTTTGTTGACGCCGAAGTATTTATCCAATCCACCACTTACTAAAAAGATAATTCCAACATTAACCAAGGAGATCGTAATTGCAAAAGGAAGCAGCCTCCATACCCCCCTCTCCTTCAGAAGACCGAGAACATCACCGGACCTACCCTTGGCTTGCTTTTGCGAATCAACTTTGGCGGAATCAGCAGATGGCATCACGCTTTTCGGCATAGAGTTCGGCCATAAATACCACACAAAATTGCGAACCAAATACATAATGAAAATGGTAATAACGAGCAAGGCGTATACATAATACAATGCCGCCCAATACGGCATTTTATAAAAACGCCAAGCACCATCTGATAGAATCATCCATAACAAAAAAAGTAAATACCCGCTCTTCCACGCCAACTGTTTCCAGTAAAACGCTTTTACTTTTTTGGCCTCTTCCAAGGTTTCGTAGGATTGGATGCGATAAACATAGGCGAACAAAATCAGATTTTCCAACACAAATAAAACCAGACCAAAGTGAAGAAAAAAGTCTTCGCTAAATAACGTTCCAACTAATTGAGTAACTTCTTCCACAGTCCCCCCGCTTCAACCAACATTTTCAGAGTAAAGCAAACATACAACTTAGACTAGCCAAATTCATGCTGTAACAAGTCCCCATGATCTCCTGCACCTGACCCGTCCGACTCCAGCCAGCTTTTAACATCATCATGATGTAGCCAAAAGTGCCTTATCAGACAGGCAAAAAACTGCTGCCGCCCTAAATGTACTAGTGCAATAAATAAACATTGCCGTAATTGGCAGTCTAAATATTATTTTACCGTTATAAGATTTTATTGTCCAAGCTAGCTACTCCAAAAAATGAAAATCCCCTAATAACTATTTAAAATATTCCTTACGAAATCTATCATACCTCCCGTAGCCTTAGTCCAAATAAGGTTGTCTCGGTTGACGGTTGGTTTCGAAATATAATTCCTTGCCCGTATACTTTTTTAGCCTATGTGGAATAACTACCTTTTCTTTTATCGCCTGGATTTCCTCGCCAATGCTTGCGCCCAACGATACAGCTTTCTGCAACTTTTCTACAACAACCCGTTCGGGTATTTGTAACCTTCCATAAAGAAGTAGGCCTAACTGAATACCACCATCTGAGTAAACTGCGGCACGCCCACCAATTATTCGCTTCGCACTAAAACCCAAAATCGCACCTATCAATTTATCACGCCCAGTGTCCACCAGAATATCTAAGACATCCTCAATGACTATTTTAGCGCTTTCCCTAACCACCACACCCGCTGCCTTGAAACCAAACGCCACGCCTCTCAACATTTCCCCTGCGTGGGGTTTCACCCCTCGGTAAAACGCCCCTGGCAGTTTGCTAAGCCCCTCCCAAATCAATTCAAAGGTATTTTTTTGCTCTTCAGGAAGCTTACTGAGGTTAATAGTTATTTCCCCCTCGGCTCCGATACCTCCACCTGCACTACCTTCCACCGAGATAGACATATTTCCGTTTGATGCTATCCACTTATCATAACCCTGCCGCCACTTTTCGGCTTTTCCGCGTAGATCCTCAGCCTTCTTCAGGTGGCCCGCCATCTCCCGGTTCACGGCCTCCCAGAACTCGGCCCGGATGTTGTTCTCCACCTCGATTATCCAGGCGGCGTACTCCTTGGCGTCGGGCTCTATCTGCTGGGCCATGTGCTTGGCCAGCCACTCGGGGCTGCCCAGGCCCAGGCGCTGGCTCATTTCCTGGGCGATCTGGGCGGCCACCTGCTCGATACCTGAATAATCCAGCTCGCCTTTGTTGCTCACGGGCAGCAGCAGATCGTACTGGACCTTGGCATCGTTATACACGTCTACGTACAGGCGCAAGGAATTTCCCACCCAGGCGTGGCTTTCCAGGTTCACCTCCACCTTGGGCAGGGCCAAACCCGCCTCGGCCATCAAGCCCTGGGCCCAGTCAGCGGCTCTTTGCTCCAAATCGGCCTGCTGCCCGGCCATGAACACACCCTCGCCGCTTGGCAGCTGGAATACCTCGCAATAGGCTTGGGCCAAGGCCTGCACGATGGCCTTGCCGTCCGGCTTGCCCTCGGGGCCAAGGGTGCAGTCCATGCTGAACCGGTAGTTGGAACCGCCCATTATCAGGGGAAGCCGCAGCCCATCGCCTTTTTGCTCCAGGCCGGAAGAGTCCAGGGTGAAATCGCCCAACACGTCCGGCTCCTGACGAACCAGGGTTTCCACCATGATTCGCTTGAGGGAATCTTCAAAGCTCCCTTCGGCGGTGGAGGCGCAGCGCAGGTCCAGGCGAAATCCACAGGCCTCTTGCAGCTGCGCCTCGGTGTCAGCCATGGCGCGGTCGTAATCAAAACGGCACGCGCTGTCGTAGGAGATGGGCACTTCCACGGAAATGGTCGCGGGCTCGGGAAGCAGGCTCACGCCCTTGCCGTTTTTATTGCCCCAATCGGTATCCAGAGTAATGTTGAACAAGACGCCCTCCAGGTATGCGGTCATTGCGCTACTTTGAGTTCTCTCACCAGTAGGCAATATGACCGGCACCCCCGGCGGCGATCACGGAAGGCGCTTCACAAGTTCAGGACCGTCGCCCTACTCGTCTTCCCCCGCTCCGATCAGCGGCAAGACCTTGTCGATCTTGAAAAACACCAGGTAGCGCTCGGTAGCCTCGCGGCCGTGGTGGCCCCGGCGCAGCTGGGCCAAGAGCTCACTGTCCTTTTCCTCGCGCAGCTTGCTTAGAAACAGGCGCACGCCTTTGACGGCGGACCCCGCCTCGGCGAACAGGTAGGCGG
>JAHLLJ010000164.1 GCA_020444205.1 Deltaproteobacteria bacterium
GCGCGGTGTTTCAGGAGACCATCTTCGAGAACCGCTTCATGCACGTGCCCGAGCTCAGGCGCCTGGGCGCGGACATCGAGGTCACCGGCTCCACCGCCGTGGTCAAGGGGGTGCGCCACCTCACCGGGGCTCAGGTGATGGCCACCGACCTGAGGGCCTCGGCCTGCCTGGTGCTGGCCGGGCTGGCCGCGGACGGCGAAACCCACATCAGCCGGGTGTACCACCTGGACCGGGGCTACGAGGCCATTGACCAGAAGCTCACCAACGCCGGGGCCACGGTACGCCGAGAGTCCGAACCGAGGCCGGGGAAAAAGTAGCACCCTATCGCCATACAAGGTCCCTAGGGGCCGCCCGATGTTTTACAATACTCTCCCATGAGCCGGTTGCATCCCTTGATCCTGCCCGCCGCCGCCCTGGTGGGGGGCATTTTTTCGGCCTCTTGGCTGGGGCCCTGGCCGTACCTACCCCTGTTGGCCGCTACCGCCCTGGTTCTGGCAGTCATTCTGGGGCTGGGCCTGGCGGGCAGAGGCATCAGCCCATGGCTCTTAGCCCTGGCCTGTCTCCTGGCTGGGGCCGGACTCTTGTCCCTGGAGCGCTCGGCCACCCTGTCCGGTGACCACCTCTCCGGTCTGGCCGACGGCAAGACCCACCAAATCGAGGCCATCGCCATGTCCCCGGCCCAGCCCGGCGGCCGGGGAGTGCGCCTCATTGCCCGCGCTCTCAAGGTAGATGGCGGACCGGTGAGCGGTCTGCTGCGTTTATCCCTGGCCCCGGAGCTGACCCCTCCCCCAGCGGGCAGCCGTTTTGTAATGCGGGCCAGCCTGCGCCCGGTGACCAGCCTGGCCAATCCCGGCGGGTTTGACTACGCCAAATACATGGCCGCCCAAGGCATATACGCTCAGGCCTATGCCGGGCGCTCGGCCAGGCTACAGGTTGTGGGACAAGGAAATGTGCTTTGGCCCGGTTCCTGGCTGCTGGCCGCCCGCCAGCGGTTGGCCTATCAGATAGGAGCCCTAGCGCCCTCCCAGGGCCGGGAGCTGCTGCGCGCCTTGGTGCTGGGCCAGCGGGGCGGCCTTAGCTCCCAGGTGCGCGAGGCCTTTGGGGTCAGCGGCGCGGCCCATCTATTGGCCATCAGCGGGCTGCATATCGGATTGGTGTGGGGCCTGGCCTATGCCTTGCTGCGTTGGCTTTTGGCCGCCTGGCCCGGCCTGGCCCTGCGCTGGCCGGTGATCAAGTTGGCTGCCGCCGGGGCCTTGCTGCCCGCCGGGGCCTACGCCGCCTTGGCCGGAGGCTCCACTCCCACCCTCAGGGCCCTGGTGATGATCGCCTGTTTGGTGGCCGCCCTGTGGGCCTCCCGCCCCTACCGCCCATCGGGTGGCTTGGCCCTGGCCGCCTTGATAATCGGCCTGGTCTGGCCCGAGTCACCCCTGACTCTCAGCTTCCAGATGTCCTTTGTGGCCGTGGCCGCCATCCTCTTGGCCGCCGCGCCGCTGGCCCGTTGGCTGCGGGAGTTGTCTCCCGGCCCGCGCCTGGCCGGGGCGTTGCTGGGCTGGCTGGGCCTCAGCGGAGTGGTGGGCCTGGCTGTGTGGCCTTTGGCGGTGCAGAGCTTCCATCAGCTCCCGGTGTACTCCCTGCCCGCCAACGCCCTGTTGATCCCCCTGGTGGCCATGCTCACCCTGCCCCTGGCGCTCATCGCCGCCGGAGTGGGTTTGGTGTGGGCCACCGGAGGCCAGGCCCTATTCGCCATTGCCGCCTGGCCCGCTCAGGGCGCGGTGCATCTGGTTGAGTGGCTGGCCGACTTGCCTGGCGCGGTGCAATACCTGGCTGGACCTGGCCCTTGGGCCGCGCTGCTGTTTTATGCCGGAGCCCTGGCCGCCCTCACCCTGCCCAAGCGCTGGGCCTGGGGCCTGGGGTCCGGCCTGGGCGCGGCCGGGCTGGTGCTGTGGCTGGGCCTGTCCGGCCCGCCTCCACCGGACGGCAAGCTAAGGGCCTGGGTTCTGGACGTGGGCCAGGGCTCAGCCACGGTTGTGCGCCTGCCCCGGGGCCAGGTGATGGTGATCGACGGCGGGGGCTGGGGAGGCAGCGACTTTGACTTTGGACGTCAGGTCATCGCCCCTTTCCTGTGGAGCCAGGGCTTCAGCCGGGTGGAAGTGGTGGCCTGCTCCCACCGCGACTCGGATCACGCCGGGGGCCTGCCCTTTGTGGCCCGCTGGTTCTCTCCCCATCAGGTGTGGACCAATGGCGAAACAGCGGAAAGCGGCTGGTATGCCCGTCTGCTGCGAACCGCCCATGAACGGGGCATACCTGTGCTGGGACCTCGAGAAATTGCCAAGGTGCATCAGCTGGGAGGGGCCGCGCTACGCCTGCTCTGGCCCCCGCCGGGGAAGGGCTTGGCCGCCCTAAGCTCTAACGACCGCTCGTTGTGGTTGGGGGTGGGCTTACATGGCTCCTGGCTGTGGCTGCCCGGTGACGGCGGGCCATTGGTGGAAAAAGTAGTGGCACGGCTACTTCCCACCGGCGGCTCCCAAGTAATCCTCGGCCCCCATCACGGGGCCAAGAACTCACTCACCCCAGCGCTGATGGATCGCATGAAACCCCAAGCGGTGGTGTTCTCCTCGGGCTGCTGGGGACGCTGGCCTTCGCCCAGCCGCCAGGCCCAAGCCAGGGCACGGGAATCAGGCGCGGCCCTCTACGGCACCAACTGGCAGGGGTGCCTGGAGTTGACCAGCGATGAGCATGCCTGGCGCATAATGCCCACCTTGGCCCGGCCCCGTGACTGCCTGGCGCCCTGGCCAGGACAAAACTAAACCCGCCCCGCCGGACGGCGAAACGGGTAGTAAGCACTTATTCGGCTGCGGCTCAGCGCTGGGTCAGGCCATCCACCAGGGCCAGGGTGCGGCTCTGGATCTCCTTGAGGCGGTTCACCTGCTCCTCCAGGCTTTTCACCTGGCGGCGAAGGGCCTCTACCTCGGCCTTCAGGGCGTCCTGACCGGCCGCGGTGGAAGCCCCGCCATCGCTGGAGAGCACCTTGCGTGCCTGGCGCAGGCTGAGCCCTTCTTCTTTGAGCAGGCGGCGCAGCTCGTTGAGCCGTTTCAAGGATTCCTGGCTGAAGAGCCTTCTTCGGCCCGCACCTCGGGTGATCCCCAGGTACTCCTCGAACTGTTGATCGTAATATCGAATCGTGGCCGCCGGTATGCCCGTGCGCTCCACTACCTCCTTGAGGCTCATCAGCCCCTTCTGTGCGCCCGCCGCCTGATCCATTGCATCCTCCGCTGCATATCTTCCTATAGCACGGCGGCGGCCCGGGGGACAAGCAAAGCCCGCTGTGATATATTCTCGCCACTAGGGAAAATAGTAATTTATGTCCGCAATCCATCCATTCAGACCAAAGGGCTTCAAGACCTGGGAGTGGTGGGTCCTGGTTTTCATCCTGGCCCTTAGCCTGGGGTTGGCCCTCAAGGGCTATTACCTGCGCGAGCCCCATCCGGTGCGGGTCTTTTTGCAGAGGGCCGAGATGATCGACGCAGCGGCCAAGCGCTTTGCCGTTGACCATGGCGGGGCCTTCCCGCCCGACGGCATCATCACCCGCCGTCCCGCCGGGCTCGACGACAGCTATATCCACTGGGACGACCGCTGGCTCATCGACTTTGAGGCCGGTCCCAACGGCAAGGGCAGCTATTACGTGTGCCTGGAGTTCACCGCGCCCCATGGCGTTCATGAGTATCGCCGCTTGTGCGCCAACCCGGAGTATCGCAGGCGCTACGGCGAAGGCCAGCCCATCCCCGGCTATGAAAACCGCATTTGGGTCATTGCCGAAGAGGCCCGCATCGTTAAGCCTCCCAAGGACAAGGGCAAATACTAAAATGGACGCGGCCCGGCTGGCGCAAAGGGTCAACCTGCTGGGCCCCTGGCTGCGCCGGGTCATGGGCGGCCCCACCCTGAAGATAAGCCTGGATCCCGGCCTGGGGTGCCCCCACCGCCCGGGTGGAGTAGGACCCGGCGGCTGCATTTATTGCCCGCCCGGCGGCTCGGGTCATGGCCGGGGCGGCAGCGTGGCCCAGCAGCTCAGCCAGGGTCTGGCCCGCCTGCAATCGCGCTCCCCACGCGGCCCCACGCCCCGGGCCCTGGCCTACTTCCAGGCCTACACCGCCACCAACGCCCCGGCCCAGGTGCTGGAGCCAATGTTCCTGCAAGTGGCCCGCCACCCGGCGGTGGCCGGGATAATCGTGGCCACCCGGCCTGATTGTCTGCCCCCGCCTACTTGGGATCTCTTGGCTGAGATGGCCCGCCGCCGCCCTCTGTGGTTGGAGCTGGGCCTGCAGAGCGCCCACGACGCCACCCTGGAGCGCATCAACCGGGGCCACGACGTGGCCAACTTTGACCGGGCCGTGGGGCAGGCCCACAAGCGTGGGCTCAGGGTAGTGGCCCATGTTATCCTGGGATTGCCCGGCGAGGATAAAGGCCACACCAATGCCACTGCCCGCCACCTAGCCCGGCAAGGGATTTGGGGGGTGAAGCTGCATAACCTCATGGTGCTGGCCGGAGCCCCCCTGGCCAAAAAGCAACGCGCCGGAGGGTTAAGCCTGTGGAGCCGGGAGGATTACGCTACGGCGGCTGCCGCTTTTTTGGCCCGCCTGCCCCGCCGGATGCTGGTGCACCGCTTGGCCGCCGATCCCGGCCCGGACCGCCTATTGGCCCCGGATTGGGCGGCGGACAAGGACGCGGTGCTGGGGGCCATTGCCCAAGCCCTGGAAATCGACAACCTGCGCCAAGGAGACCTGGCATGAACGAGTTAAAGATTTTCACCCTGGACACCCCCCTGGGCGTCCTGCGTGGGGCGGTCGGCCCCAAGGGCTTGGTGGCCTTCACCCTGCGCCAAGACGATGGTCAATACCTGGAGAAGCTGCTGGCCAAGCGCGCCCCGGGAGCCCAACCCAAAGAGGTGGCCGCCAAGTCCATTGAGGCGGGGCGGCTGCTCAAGGCCTACTTCAAGAGCCCCCAGACCTCCCTGGACACTCCCCTGGACCTGGAGGGGCTCACTCCCTTCACCCAGGCGGTGCTGTTGGCCCTCAAGGACATCCCCCCCGGCCAGACCCTGACCTATGGTCAGGTGGCCGAGATAGTGGGCCGTCCCAAGGCCCCTCGGGCGGTGGGCCAGGCCTTGCACAACAACCCACTGCCCTTGTTCCTGCCCTGCCATCGGGTGATCGGAGCGGACGGCAGCCTCACCGGCTTCGGCTCGGGCCTGCCGGCCAAAAAGGCGCTTCTGGCTTGGGAGAGCGGGGTAAATCCCTGGAAGTAGGTTAAGGGGCTAGGCTGCCGCCAGTTCCGTACGATCGCCGCCCCTTTCCTTGGCACGATAAAGAGCCCTGTCGGCTCGGCGCAACAAATCTTCAGCCTTGCAGTTGTCGATCTCGCTGCTTACCACCCCGATGCTGGCTTTGAAACCCACCACCTCGCCGCCCATGACCAAGTCCGCCGTGGCCAGGGCGTAACGAATCCTCTCGGCCAGCATGGCCGCGCTGTTAAGGTCGCTGTAGGGGGCCAGCACCAAAAACTCGTCTCCGCCAAAACGGCCCACCACGTCCTCGCGCCGTATGGTGCCCCGGATGGTGGCCGCACAGGTGGCCAGGGCCTGATCGCCGGCCAAATGCCCCTGACGGTCGTTGACCTGCTTGAATTTGTCCAAATCTATCAGCAGCAAGGAAACCACGTAGCCGTGGCGGGAGGCCAGGGAAAGCTCCCGCTGGGCCATCTCCATGAAATGGCGGCGGTTGTAGGTCTGGGTAAGGTCATCGATTCGCGAAAGCCGCTTGATCTCCCTGCGGGATTCGATCAAGGCCAGCATCAGGTGCAACACCTTGAAAGCCACCGGTGGGGCCACGGCCAGGGGAGCCAGGGTGGCGATGATAAGCCCCAGGATCATATCCTCGGGATCGGTGTGTCCGACCAGAAACAGCACCGCCAGGGTCACCACCCATGAACCGAGCACCGACACCGCGGTAACCAACAAGGTGGCTTTCACCACATCGCTTTTATTTCTTATCTTGAACCAGGTTTTGGCTTCTCGATCTTCAAACCTCACCAGGCTTTCCTCTCCACGGACCGTGGGTGATTCGGCTAGAAAAGTTGGGGTACTTTAACATGTTCGGGCCCTCTGTGGCGAGATTGGGCGTCAACCGTGAACAAATGAATTGGATGGCGGTTGTCAACGAGCCCGGATTCACGAGGCTGATATGGAAAAGGCATTGGCCTTGCCAAGGTACGGTTTGCACCCTGTCCCGGCGCAGCCGGCCACACCGGATGCCGGTGCCTGGCCAAGCCGGACGCACGGCCTTAATGAAATATGCGGGCTAAGCGGCAAGCTCGGTGCGATGGCCACCCATTTTTTTTGCGCGATACAGAGCCTTGTCAGCCTCGCGCAGAAGTTGATCCACCTCAAGGGCCTTGTCTTGGCTGGCCACCACCCCTATGCTGGCCATGATCGCCACCACCTGCCCACCCACCACCAGCCTGGCGGCGTCCAGGGCTTCATGCACCCGCTGGGCCAGAAGCGCCGCGCTGGCAAGGTCGCTGTGTGGGGCTAAAATCAAAAACTCATCACCCCCGAAGCGCCCCATCACGTCTTCATTGCGGATGGTGTGACGTATGGCCTCCGCGCAGGCCTTCAGAGCCTTGTCCCCACTCTGATGACCCAGCCGGTCGTTGATCTGCTTGAAGCCGTCCAGGTCGATGAGCAAAAGCGACACCGGATATCCATGGCGACCGGCCAAGGCCAGCTCTCGCTCGGCCACTTCCGTGAAGTAACGGCGGTTGTAGGTCTGGGTAAGGTCATCGGTGCGCGAAAGGCGCTCTATGGCCTGGTGGGAACGGTTCAACTCCAGCACGAGCCTGAGGTTGCGCCTGCTAAGGGGAATGGCCAACGCCAAGGGAGCCACGGTGCTGGCCACGGCGGGCACCACCAATGCTTCTGGGGTAAAATCGCCGACCAGCAGCAGCACCGCCCCGGTGATAAGCCAGGAAGCCACCAAGGAGATCAGGGCCACCCTGATGAGGGTCCGGGTCATGTCTTTTTCGTCGCGGATCATGGAACGGGAGCTAGGTTTGTGGCCGCCGCCGATCACCACGTTCCCCTCTCATGGGCAGGGCAAGGGCTGAAGTCTCGTACAAACCAACTTTAACACGTTAAGGGTTTGCCGTTCAGCCGGGAAGCGGTCCGCTCGGGGCGTCTGATAGGCTGAAAACCAAGGGAAGCCCCGCAAACGCGGGGCTTCCCTTTATAGCTGTGGATTTAGAAGTTGATGAACAGACCCAGGAAATAACCGCCGGCCACCGCCGACCCGATGACCCCGGCCACGTTGGGGCCCATGGCGTGCATCAGCAGGAAGTTCTTCTTGTTGTTCTTCTGGCCCAGGTGGTGCACGATGCGTGCGCTCATGGGCACCGCCGACACACCGGCCGCGCCCAGCATGGGGTTGAAGGGCTCCTTGGAAAACTTGGACATGATCTTGCCAAAGATCACCCCGGCTCCGGTGCCCACGCAGAAGGCAGCCAGGCCCAGGAAAAGCACCAGCAGGGTGCGCGGGTCCATGACCCGGTCGGCGGGCATGGAGGCGCCGATGCCCAGCATAAGAAGGATGGTGATTATGTTGATCAGCTCGTTCTGGGCAGTGTGGCTGAGCCGCTCCACCACTCCGGACTCACGGAACAGGTTGCCAAGCAAGAGGAAGCCCACCAGCGGGGCGCTCTTGGGGATGATCAGGATGATGAGTAGCATGGCCACGATGGGGAACAGGATGCGTTCGGCCCGGCTAACCGGCCGGAGCATGGGCTTCATGAAGGTGGAGCGTTCGGCCTTGGAGGTCAGCAGCTTGATGATGGGCGGCTGGATGATGGCCACCATGGCCATGTAGGAGTAAGCCG
>JAHLLJ010000165.1 GCA_020444205.1 Deltaproteobacteria bacterium
TCATGGGCCAGGTGAGCATGCCCAGATAGGCGGTGAAGGCCACGAAGTCGCCGGGGGTGATCTTGCCGAACACGGCCAGGGGGCCGCCCGCGCCCACCACCACGGCCAGGCTCAGATTGGTGAAAAACACCATCAAGGGAAAGAACAGGGCCATGACCCGAGCCAGGCTCAGGTTTTGCTTGAGGTATCCCCGGGCGCTAACCTCCAGGCGACGCTCCTCGGGATCGGCCAGGGCATAAGTCTTGATTAGGCGCACCCCGCTGATGACCTCGCGCACCTGCTCGGTCATGGCCGAGAAGGCCTCTTGCACCTTGGTGAAACGGGTGTGAAAGCGGCGGCTCTGCTGGCGGGTGAGGATGACGATGGCCGGCATGGGTAAAATGGCCAACAGGGCCAGCAGAGGGCTGATGTAGATCATGAAACCTATGGCGGCCAGGCCCATGAAGGCGCCGTCCACCGCGGCCACCAGGCCGATGCCCGTGGCCATGCGGATGTTGTTAAGGTCGTTGGTGGCCCGGGCCATGAGCTCGCCCGGCGGGTTGTCGTCCAGGTAGCCCACGTGCATGCTTTGCAGATGGTCGAAAAGCTCGCCTCGCAACCGGCGTTCGACCTCGCGGGAAAAGCCCATGAGCAAAGGCCGCCAAATAACGCGCATGGCCACCATGCCCAAGGCCAGGCCCACAATCCCAAAGCCGATGTACATAAGCCTCTGGGCGTCCGCCCGGCCCAGGGTCAGGTCGTCCACCGCGAATTTTATCAAACGGGGAATATAGAGCTGGAAGACGTCTACCAGCACCAGGGCGGTGAACCCGACGCCCAGGCCCAAGGCCTTGCGCCGGGCCAGGCCGCGCAACAAGGCCCATGCGCTCACGGCCTCACCTCATCTCAGCCACGGGCACGGCTCAGCGCCCCTGGGAGGCCAGGCGGCAGGGATGGGGCAGTACGAACTCCTTGCTGCGGGCCACCACGGTCTTGTGCTTGCCTATGACCACGGTTATCCACATGCGCATACGAGCCCCCGGGGGCAACTCGGGCAGCTGGTCGCAACGCACGAACAGCAGATAGTCGTCCAGGAAGGTGGTGTCCACCCGATGATAGAAGCGTTCGGCATCGCCGGTGGTGTTCAGGGCCCGCCCCTGGGCATCCTCGGGCCAGAGGTTCACGGTCATCCACAGGCCTTGATCGGTGGGCAGATCGCCCAGGTCGGCATTGATCTTGATCATAAGCCCTGGCTTGTCTTGGTAGATCTCGCCGTCGGTAACGGACAGAGACTTGATGCGGCCTTGGGCCGCGTCCATGATCACCGCCTGCTTTTCGCTCTGAGTTGCTGGAGGGGCCGGGGCTGGAGCCGGGGGCGGCGTGAACTTCTGGGGCTGGGGCATATTTCGGGCGTAAACCCCGCCCGCGCCACAGTTGGCGGCTATGGGGAAGCGGGAGCTGGAATCCAAGGCCTTGCGGTCTTCGTTGAGCACCGAGATCCGGGCCACATAGGAGGTGGAGCTGCCCAAAGGCGGAAGCTGATCGCAGGCCACGAACATTACAAAGTACTCCACCGATACGTCGTCTATGCGCAGGTAAAGGGTCTTGGTTTTCCCGCCGTTTTGGGGGGCGATGTCCAGGGCCAGCCAAAGGCCGCGCACCGCGGTGAGGTCGGCAACGTTGACCACCGTGTGCACATACAGGCCACTCTTGCCCTGATAGCGCTCGCCGTCGGTGACCCACAGGTCGATGAAACGCGGATCCCCTGGGCGGCGTCGCCGCACCTTGGCCTCTTGCGGAGCCGGGCTCTTGGCCTGGGAAAGGTAGGGGTGCACCGCGTTGGCCAGATGCAAATGAGAGACCGGCCCTTCGAAGCGGTGCACCACCACGCCCTTGGGATCTATGACCAAAGTGGTGGGCAATACCCGCACCCCGGCGTTTTTCTCTGCCCACTTCACCTCGCCCAGCACCACCGGCATCCGTAGTCCCAGGCGGGCCACAAAGGGCTTGACCAACTGCTTGCCGCCCTGGTCCACGCTAAAGGCGATGGCGCTGACCCCACGGTCGGCATATTTCTTGGCAAAGCTGTCCAGCTTGGGCAGGGCCCGCTTGCAGGGGCCACACCATGTGGCAAAAAACTCCACAATGACCACCCTGCCCCGGAATTGCTCCAAGCTCAAACGCCCGCCGTCCAGTGCCGGCAGGTCGAAGTTCAGGCGGGGCGGGGGCGCGGCATGGGAGGGCAAAGCCATCCCCAACAGCGCCAAGCAAATAACGAAAACGGACAGGGCCTTAGCCATGGAGCCTCCCTATGGTTATCAATCAATGATAATACCATCTGTCCGGTAGGGGGCAAGTTGACACCCCCCCCATTCCGCCGGTAGACTCATCTACCCAATCTGCCGCGAAAGTCGGGAAACAATGAGCGACCCTATTGGCCAGCTAGTCGAATTCATCGAAAAGAACCGCGTTGAGCTTGGTTTGGTGGTTGCGGCCAAAAAAGGGCGGCTCAATCTGCTCACCGCCAACGGCCGCCAGGCCTCGCTAAACACCAACCGGGTGATTTTCATGTCCCCCGCCGCCATGGGCAATGATGCCTCGCGGGCGGCGCAGCAGGAGTACTTGGGCCAGGTGCAAGACTCCCGGGATCAGCTGGCCGAAAAGGTGGACGTTGAGGAGCTTTGGGAGCTGGTTTACGAGGAAGCCGATCCCCTTACCCTGCGGGACCTGGCTCAGCTTGCTTTTGGCCGTCCCTTGAGCGACGACCAAATTTCAGCGACCCTTCGTGCCCTTTTCAACGAGCGTATTCATTTCCGCTTGGCGGGTAACCAGTTTCTAGCCTACAGCCCGGAGCAGATCGAGGCCAAGCGTGTCCAGGCCGAGCGGGAGAAGGCCCGCCAAGCCCAGGTGGCCGCTGGGGTGGATTTCCTCAAGAGCCTACCCGACCATGGCCCCATGCCCGAGCCCCCCGAGGAACTGGCCCAGCTTTTGGTGGAGTACCTGGTGTTCCAGGAGGACTGCTCCCAGGTCAAGCTGGCCAAAGAGGTAGTGGCCGGGGCCGAGGTGGGTGGAGCCAAGAAGCTCTTCCGCCTGCTGGTGAAGCTGGGGGTGCTAAAGACCCACCACAACTTGGAGCTGATCCGCCAGGGCATCAACCAAGAGTTCTCCTCCGAAGTTGAGGGCCAGGCCCAGGCCCTGGACGCCAACCCGGAGCACGGCGCGCCGCGCACCGATCTCACAAATCTGTACACCTTCACCATTGACGGCAACTTCACCACCGACTTTGACGACGCGCTCTCCTTTGAGCCGGATGAAAACGGCGGAGGCACCCTGGGGGTGCACATTACCGACGCAGGGGCCATCATCCCCATGGAGGGGCCTTTGGAGGAAGAGGCTCGGGTAAGAGCCACCTCCCTTTACCTGCCCGACGATCGTTTACCCATGCTGCCGCCCCGCCTGAGCGAGGACCAGCTATCGTTGCGCCAGGGCGAGCTGCGCCCCGCCCTATCGGTATTGGCCCGTCTGGATTCCGAGGGACGGCTCATCGACTACCGCCTGGAGCGCAGCATGCTCCGGGTGCACCAGCGCCTGACCTATGACGAAGCGGACGGCATGCTGGAAAGCGACCCCCGCCTGGCCGGGCTGCACGCCATGTGCCATGCCCTGCGCCGCCGCCGGGGCGAGGCTGGTGCCTACTTCCTGCCCTTGCCCGAGGTGCTGGTGGGGGTGGACCCGGCAACCAAGGAGGTGTGGGTGCGCCGGGTGGACCGCAACGGTCCCAGCCGGGAGATGGTGGCAGAGACCGCCATCCTGGGCAACTGGCTATTCGCCCTGTTCCTGGCCGACTCGGGAGCGCCGGCTTTGTTCCGCACCCAGGCCAAGCCCAGCGAGCCCATCGAGGAAGGCGACCCCAGCGACATCTACCGCCATTTCAAGCAGCGCCGCTTGCTCAACCGGGTGGAGATAACCGCTAAGCCCGGCTTGCACTCCAGCCTGGGGGTGCACCCCTACACCCACGCCACCAGCCCTATCCGCCGCTATCTGGACCTGGTGATGCAGCGCCAGATAGGCAGCATCTTGTGCGGAGGGCCGCCCCTGTATGGTGAAAAGGAGCTGGAAGAGTTGGCCATGGAGGTGGGACCGGCGGTGCGCAAGGCCATGCGGGTGCGCCAGGTGCGCCAGCGCTATTGGCTGTTGCAGTGGTTGCGCCAGCGCCAGGATCAGCCTCAGCCTGCCGTGGTCATGGAGCGCCAGATGCGGCGCTGGCAACTGCTGCTCACCGACATCATGATGCTGGTGAACATCCCCATCCGCTCGGGCCAGGATCTATTTCCAGGCCAGGAGGTGGAGGTGATGGTGGAGCGGGTGGACCCCTTTGACGATATTCTCAGGGTGAAATTGGTCTAGCCTGCATGAAAGCCATGGCCGGCACAGCCAGTCGCCGCATGGCTGCGTTGTCGGCGTCACTCGGTCCTCGAGGTAGGCATACTACCCCTGCGTCCCTCGTTCGCCTGCCTCCTTGCCCTGCGGCGACTGGCTGTGCCGGTTACAGGATCAGACGTTCGGGCACTGGCGGTGGCCCAACGGGACACCCGCTCACCCACCCCAAACCATCTTCCCCTTTTCCTGCCTCTTTATCTTGGGAATGATCGTAGCGGGCCTACCAACTCCGAACCAACGGTCTTGGCTGCCGGGGCGGGATAGTTGCTTTGGCCCACACCTTGGCCTGAGAGTCACCGGTAACAGAGCCCACGGACTTTTGGCGAAGCCGCCCGCCCTGAGACGCCTGGCTGCGCAGCCTACTCACCCATCTGGTTCTTCTTGCCGCTGATATGCTCGATCTCAATGCAGATCACGGCCAAGCCCTTTACCTTTTCCGGCGGGAAGTCCATTTCCCCGTCATAGCCGCACTGACGGGCGATAGCCGCCAACCCGGTGGCTTTGGCCTGAAGGTCCTCAACCAAGGAGGCTTTGCCCAGGCCCACCACGCTGCGGTAGCGGGTGTCCCACTTGCAGGGGTTGGGCCCGCTCATCAGCTCCACCGATTCCATGACCGTAAAACACACCTTGGGGTTGTCGGCCAGGATCTCCATCTTCAGGCCCTTGGGCCCGGTATGCATGTAGATCTTGCCGTCCAGGCAGCCATAGTTCATGGGCACCACGTAGGGCTGATCGCCTTGGGTCAGGGCCAGGCAAAGGATGTTGCCGCGCTCCAATATGGCTTGGGCCTCGTCGTTGATCTGCTTGTCCGGCTTGCGTAAGGGGCGCAGCATGTTCAGGTCTCCTTGATGGTTTGGTCGATTATATCCTGCCAGGCCGGGGCCTGGGTCTGCCAAGTAAAGAGGGCGGTCAAGGGGCGGTAGTCGGTCCCTCGCGCCAAATCCGGTTGCCGAGCCAACTCCAGCAGAGCCGCGCTCAACTCCCCCGGGGGGTAGCAAAAACGGGCCGGATATAGCTCGGGATAGACCAGCGCCTCGGGCACCAGGGGGCGGCAGCCCGCCCAGGCCGCTTCGGCCACGCTAAGTCCAAAATACTCCTGAAGTGCCGTGGATACCACCACGTCGGCCCAGAAAAGCCATTCCCAGTACCGCTTTCGTTCTAAAACCTGGCCCCATTGCACAATGTGCCCGCCAAGGCGCTCCCTGGCGGTGGCAAATACAGCCGGGGGCTTGGCCGGGGCCAGGCCCAGCACCGCCAACTGGAACTCCACGCCTTGGGCATCCAGGGCATCCAGGGCGGCGAAGAAACGCTCCGGGTCCTTGTCCTGGGCCCAGCGGTGGTTCCACAAAATTCGTAGCGGCCCTTGGCGGGGCTCGCGGGTGAGGCCTCCCGCCTCGCTGGGATCAATGGGCATGGGCAGGGCGCTGCTCTTGGCCGCGATTGCCTGGGCCAGGCCGCTGGGGCGCATATCCGGCAAGCGACGGATCAGATCCTCTGTTGCGCCTAGAAATTGCTTGCAGTGGAAGTTGGAGTTGAACACCACCCGCCGGGCGGCCAGAGCAGTGGTCAGGTTGCTGAAAGCCAGGTACAGGTCGCGCTCTTGCAGGCTCTGGCCAGCCTTGCCCTGGGCGGGATAGGCAAGCTGGTTTTCGTGAAACACCACCAGGGCGGGTACCGAGGCCAGGGAGGGCGCCAGCCCCATGAGCTCGGCCAGTCCCAGCATGTCCGAGCACACCAGGGCGTCCCATGGCCGGGCCAGCACCTCGGCCGCCTGATCGGCCAGGAACGCTGCCGCGCCTCGCATGCGCCAGCGCCAATGGCGCCCGGGCAGACCCAACAGGGTCCAGCGGGCAGACACGTGGGTCATCAGGCCCTGGGCAAAGGCGGCGTGGGAAGCGGTGAGGTAGGGCTCCACAAACAAAAGACGCGGGCCCTCAGAGCCCACGTCTTGGATCAGCAGGTCTTGACCCACGGATCAGCGCACGACGCTCTTGGGCTTGTAGTACCCGGCGGTTACGCTGGTGCAGGGAGCCACCAGGGAGCCCCGGCCCAACACGGTGCCGGGATTGGTCACGGAGTTGCAGCCGGTCTGGGCAAAGTCGCCCATGATGGCCCCGAACTTGCGACGGGCTATGTGATACATGGAATCGCCCGCCTTGAGGTGATAGGGCCGTTCCACGATCTTCAGGTTGGCCAGCTTGGTGCCCGCGCCCAGGTTCACCTCCCGGCCCAGGATGCTATCGCCCAAATAGGCGAAATGCCCGGCTTTGGCCCCGTCCATCATGATGGAGTTTTTCATCTCCGTGGTGTGGCCCACCACACAGCCCACGCCCACCAGACAGCTCCCGCGTAAATAGGCGCCCTGGCGCACCTCGGTGCCCGGGCCGATGTAAGTGGGGCCCTTGAGCAGGGCGCCCGGTTCCACTATCGCGCCGGGGGCGATGTGCACCTGGTCGTCCAAAAAGGTAGCTCCGGCATAGACTATGGCCGCGTCATCCACTTCCTGGCCGTTTAAAAACACCCGCATCTCGCCCTTGGTGGGATCGCCGCCCAGGAGCTTGTAGTCGCAGTCGAACACCCGGCCCCGATGCAGAACCACGGTGCGGGGAAGCACCTCGCCGCCGCCGCGCAGCAGGGCTCCGGTATGCCCGGCGTAGTCAACCAGATCAGCGGTGTATTCCTTGATGCGGTCCAGTGCGTCCCATACCAAATCCACGCCCTTGAACAGATCCTTGAAAGTGGCCTCTTCCAAGTCAAACAGGTCTGCCGGAGATACCATGATTTCTCCCTACCAGTATTTTCGGACCTTGATGCCCCGTTCGGACAAGTAGTCCTTTATTTGTGCCACACTAAAGTGACCATAGTGTGTCATTGAGGCAATAAGGGCGGCATCGGCCTTTCCCTCGGTGAGTACGTCGGCCAAATGTCGAGGCTCGCCCGCCCCGCCCGAGGCGATCACCGGTATGGAAACGTGGCTGCTGATCAAGGAGGTGAGGGTCATCTCATAGCCCTCCTGGGTGCCGTCGGCGTCTATGCTGTTCAGGCAGATCTCGCCCGCGCCCAGGCGCTCGGCCTCCTGGGCCCACCACAGGGCGTCTATGCCCATGTGCTTGCGCCCGCCGTGGATGACCATCTCGTAGCCGCTGGGTATCTTCTCGCTGACGGGCACCTTGAGCACGTCCATGCCCAAGACCACGCACTGGGCCCCGAACTGGCGCGATCCCTCGGCGATGATCTGGGGATTCTGCACGGCCGAGGAGTTCACGCTTACCTTTTCGGCTCCAGCCAAAAGCACCGCGCGCATGTCCTCCACGGTGCGCAGGCCGCCGCCCACCGAGAAGGGGATGAAGATGCGCTCGGCCACCCGGCGCACCACCTCCAGCATGATGTCGCGGGCCTCGTGGCTGGCGGTGATGTCGTAAAACACCAGCTCGTCGGCGCCTTGTTTGTAGTAGAACTCGGCCATCTCCACCGGATCGCCGATGTCCACGTTGCCCTTG
>JAHLLJ010000166.1 GCA_020444205.1 Deltaproteobacteria bacterium
TTGAGCAAGGGATGGCCCATGGCCTCCCGCTGGGCGGTGTAGTTCTCGGCCACGGACCGGGCCATGCCCCGCACCCTGGCGATAAAGGTGGTGCGCTGGGTCACGCTGATGGCTCCCCGCGCCTCCAACAGGTTGAAGACGTGGCTGCATTTCAGGCAGTAGTCATAGGCGGGCAGCACCAGCTTTTGTTCGCTGGCCCGCTGAGACTCGGCCTCGTAGAGGTCGAAGAGCTTGAAAAGCATGGCCGTGTCGGCCACCTCAAAGTTGTAGGTGGAGTGTTCCCACTCGCCCTTGTGGTGCACGTCGCCGTAGCTCAGGTTATCGTTCCAGGCCAGGTCGTAGACGTTGTCCACCTGCTGGAGATACATGGCGATGCGTTCCAGGCCGTAGGTCAGCTCCACGCTGATGGGGCTGAGGTCGATGGACCCGGCCTGCTGGAAATAGGTGAACTGGGTGATCTCCATGCCGTCCAGCCACACCTCCCAGCCCAGGCCCCAGGCACCCAGGGTGGGCGACTCCCAGTCGTCCTCCACAAAGCGGATGTCGTGCTCCAAGGGGTCTATGCCAAAGGCCTGCAGAGAGTCCAGGTACAGCTGCTGCACCTCCAGGGGCGAGGGCTTGAGGATCACCTGATACTGGTAGTAGTGCTGCAGGCGGTTGGGGTTTTCCCCGTAACGCCCATCCGTGGGGCGGCGGCTGGGCTCAACATAGGCCACTTTCCAGGGCTCGGGGCCCAAAACCCTCAATAAGGTATGAGGGTTGAAGGTGCCGGCGCCCACTTCCAGGTCATAAGGCTGACCGACAATGCAGCCCTTACCCGCCCAGTAGCTCTCCAGGGCCATTATCAAGTCTTGAAAAGTTTTGACCGCATGCGCGGGCATGGCAAGGCTTCTCCCGGTTATTCGCTGCAAAAAGGGCCGGTTATAACGGCCTATTGGAAATATGCATGCTATCACCAGCAGCACGGCCTTGCAAGCCGCCGCGGCAAATATGAAGGCAATACAGGGCTGTTACGAAATCGTAATAAGTTATTACGATTTCGAGCCTGGCCCATGCTTGGCGGCATCAATCTTTAAGAGGGGAATACTCCTTGCGCAACGAATCTCCGCGCACATTCAGATGGTGGGCCTTGTGCACCAGGCGGTCCATAACCGCCGCCGCCAGGGTGCGGTTTTCCATAACCCCGTCCCAGTTCTCCAAAGGCAGGCAAGAGGCAACCAGGGTGGATTTGGTACGGTAGCGCATTTCCACCACCTCCAAAAGATCCATACCCTGCTGAGGGTCGAGCATTTCCAGTCCCCAATCGTCAAGGCTGAGCAAATCAAGCTTGGCCAAACCCTCCAGGAACTTTTCCCTGCCCCCTTTGCGAAGACGCGCCTCATCGATCTCGCGCAGCAGATCGGGCAGGCGGCGGTAAAGCACCTTGTAGCCGTGCGTGCAGGCTGCGTGGCTGAGGGCGCAGGCCAGGTAGCTTTTGCCAGCGCCCACGCTGCCGGTGATTATCACGTTATTGCCCTTGTGCACCCATTCGCAGGATGCCAACCTGCTTACCTGACCACGATCCAGGCTGCGCGGGTGGTTGTAGTCTATGCCTTCGATGGTTGCCTTGGGGTTGATGCCCGCCTTTTTTATCCTGGTGGCCAAGCGCCGCTGGGCCCTTATGGCTTCTTCCCTGGAAACCATGCGTTCCAATTGCAGCACGGTCTGGTCGGGTATCTCGTGAGATGAGTTCATTTGCTCTTCAAGGGCAGAGGCCATGCCCGTGAGGCGCATGGTCTTCATTTTTTCAAAAAGCAAGCGGGCCCGGTCCGGAGACTCAGGCGACATCTTAACCACCTTGCCGCCCCGGAGCTGAGGATTGATGGGAAAGCGGCCCAGGGCTTCTCCCATGATGTCTGGTGCGTTTTTTACGCTGGGCATTTTCATCCTCCGCCGGTCCCTAGTGGGAACCGGAGTTCATTCCCTTGGTCAGCCGCTGGCTTAGAACCGGCATTTTCTTGAAGCGCTCGCGCAGATCCCAGATCTTGCGATCCGTGGGAGCCGGCTCCTTTTCCTTGGGCACAACAGGCCGCTGCAACCTGGCGGAAAGAGGTCGTGAGCGTTCTTGATCAGCCACGTCTTTTTGGGGAGAGATGCCGATGTCGTCTTGTCCAGACTCAGTCTGGGGCCGCAGCCACGGAGGCAGTTCATCACGGCTGCTTGCCGAAGTGCGCGGTGATGCCGGCCGTTGCTGAATTGGGGGAGCCTCTTGCGTGGTCTGCTTTGCCGCCATGCTTGCAGCCGCTTGTTTCATCCTTTGAATGCCGGGCGTGCTCGGCGTTGACCAGGGATCCGGCTCAGGGGTGGTTCGCGGTGGTGGGGTAACCGGTACTGAATCAGTTTCGCTCCGCTCTGGGTAGGAAACAGCTACTGGGGCCTGCTCCGGTTGGGGATTTAGCGCGGGTGTTTGCACATAAGGCGCTTGTTCGGGTTCAGGCGAAAGCTCTGATTGTGGTGTCGCCGGCGCTTGCGCGGGCTTGGGCTTTGGTGCTGGCGGGGGCATATATGGAGCCGGCTCGGGCTCGACAAAAGGTTCGGTTTCCATTGCGGCAGGTGATTGGCCGGGCTGCTCGGCGGGTTCAAAAGATTTGGGCGGAACCGCCGGGGCCTCTGGTTCAGGGGCGGGTGCCTCTTGGGAGGCTATAGCCACCTCAGGCGCCTCTTCAGGCTGTTCCGCCGCGGCCGCGGCCACCGGGGGCCGAACAGTTACCGGCTCCTTTACAAAGCGGCGAATATCAGCCATGGAAAGGAATGGGTTTTCCTGGGGCGCGTCGCACAGCACCCGCTCAACCAGGGCCTTGTAACCTTTGGCTCCGGCGCCGCGTGGATCGTGCTCGTATATGGTCTTGCCGTATTCTGGGGCTTCCGAGAGCTTTACCGAGTAACGTATGGACTCGGTGAGACGGTCACCGAACTCCTGCTCAAGCTGCGCCATTATGTGGGCGGTCTTTTTCACCCGCCCGTCCACAAAGGTGGGCACAATCCATTTCAATGCCAGATCGGGCTGGTACTTTTGTATAACGCTCAAACGCTCTTCAAAGCGGCGCAATCCCTTAAGCGCCACCGGCTCCATGGAAACCGGGGATATCACCTCCCGGCAACAGTACAGAGCGTTTACCAGCAAGGTGTCCCAGCCGGGCGCGGTATCCATCACCATGACGTCGAAATCATCTTCATAGCAAAACAGAGTTTCATCCAGCACTGCTTCGGGGGCCATCTCCCTACGGGCGATCTCCATCTTTACTCCGGCCAAGGGTACGCCACCGGACAGCAGCCACAAGTTCTCCCGCGCCTCGACCAAGGCCTCCTCGGGCGAGGCCCAGCCGGCGATCAACTCGGCCAACCCCTTTTCAGGCTCCACGCCCAGCATGTCGTTGCACTGGGCCTGTACGTCGGTGTCCACTAAAAGTACCTTGTGGCCTTTGAGAGCCAAGCCGTGGGCCAAGCTGACAGCGGTTTCGCTCTTGGCCACGCCCCCCTTTAACAAACTGACCACTATCCGTCTCATTGTGTGCCCCTATCCCTGAGTTGAATACAAAAACCAGAGCAGACCCTCACAATGGCGGACACAAAGGTTCTACGTAGTTACAGATGTAATCAGAGCAACTTGCGTGCCACTCCTCCCAGCACATGCATTTGGGTGGTACGGCAAACCATATATTGTTGTTTATCTTGTAAATACTTTCGGTTACGAGGATTGATATCTTGAAAAGCTCTGAGCCGCTCACTTGGCCGCTAATGCGGAGGCCTGATTTTAATTAC
Organism: Deltaproteobacteria bacterium; assembly: GCA_020444205.1. GTDB lineage: Bacteria > Desulfobacterota > Desulfarculia > Desulfarculales > Desulfarculaceae > Desulfoferula. The sequence continues at coordinate 3,802 of JAHLLJ010000166.1, forward strand.
GATTTGGTAATAGTTGGAGTTAATACCAGTCTAATCACGCAAAAAACCGCCGGCCCATGATGAGGGCCGGCAGCTGATTTTTAGCCTGAAGGCTGCAACCGGCAATGCCGGATGAATTGGTTGCTTGGGCTGATCTAAAACGCCCAGCTCACGCCCATGGATGCCACGGGATAGTACTGGAGGTAATCCAGGTTGTCCTCCAGTTCCTTTTCCTCTTGCTTAAGGTTTTGTTCCAACCCCGGCACCACCTTGCTCATGCCTGAGCTCAGGGTAATGTCCGGCGGGCCCCAGAACATGATCCCCACGTCGCAGGTAAAGGAAAGGCGATCCTGGGCGTAAAAAGCTCCATCATAGCCCAAGCCCAGATAAGGAGCCAAGGTGTTGAAGTCGGCCTTGGAGTTGAGCTTGCCGATGGCATAGCCGGGGTAAGTGGTGTTGCCGATCTTGTAATCCTGGTCAGGAGCGGGGGTCACGTCGGCGCTGATGTCATGGTTGTTAACGATAAACCCGCCGGTGATGCGGAAGCCCCCGGCCATGGGGTGCCAGTCCAAAAATGCGCCAGCAGTGTACAGGGCCATGCTGTAATCAAAATTAATGTCGTTGACGTCGGTGCTGATGCTCCAACTGGGCAGCGCCCCCACTCCGAAACGGGCAGCAAAGTATTTTCCCATGGGAAAGGATACCTGGCCCTGAAGGCCCAAGGTGCCCACCTGTCCGGATAGGGCTACTTCGGCTGGGGCGGGAGAAGCGAGGCCAACTATGAAGGCAAGGCAGAAGATCAAGCTGATGATACGAGCGGACCGGGACATCTCAACCTCCCGAGCGCCGCACCCCCGGCCCCTGAAGAAAGCTGATTAAAGCCCCAACCAAATTGTCGAATCACCATGCCCTACCCTTAGGTAGTGAGGGCAGATTAGGGGTAAAAACAGGTCAATGTCAACCAAATTCGTTGCAAAAATAAACATCCCCATCCCGTGGGAGATGAGGATGTAAATCGTTTGGGGCGCGACAATCAGGCGGCCAGGCCGCCTATTTCCTTGCCATAGCTCTGGGCCATCTGGACGCCGCCCTCAAGATCGGCGCTCTTCAGGCGCAGGCAATCGCCGCCCATGTTCATCTTGAATATGTTTTTCATGGTTTCGTAGATACGCGGCGGAGCCTCGCCGCTCCAACCATAGGAGCCGAAGGAGCCGCCGCACTTGCCTTCCAAATTAGCCTTTTCGGCGATGAATAAAAGCTGCTTCATGGAAGGCATCATCTCACCATGATAGGTGGCCGAACCGAACAGATAGGCGTCGTAGCCATCCAGGTCCGCCGGGTCCTTTACGGCCGAGGCGTTCTTCAGCTCCACCTCGTTGCCGGAAATGCGCAGACCCTCGGCGATAAGCTCGGCAATGCGCTCGGTCTGGCCGCTACGGGTGGCAAAGACGATCAGGGCTTTGGACATTTGTCAGACTCCTTTTTTAGCGCCGCCGCTCAGGCAGCCCCCTCGACTATCTTGCGGCCCAAGGCGCGGGCCTCATCCATGGTTTGGGGCAGATTGGCGGCCCCGTCTTTTTTCTCCACACCGCTTAACAGCATCCCGGCTTCGTAGGTCATGTCCAGGGCATCGTAAAAATAGCGGGCGGTGAGCTCCATACACTCGAACATGCGCTTGCCCTTGGTGGCACCCACGGCCACCAAATAGCCCTGTCCGCTGTCAAAGGTGCGCCTGGCCTCTGGAGTGGTCTTTTTGAGGACTCGCCCTGCCCAGCAGGCCTGGCTGCGGTCGATCAGGGCCTTGCACTGGGCCGGGACGTTATAGAAGAAAATCGGCGCGGACAAGACCACGGCATCGGCCTTGTCCAGTAAGGGGTAGACCTTTTGCATGTCATCGTCCACCACACACTTGCCGGTGTCATCACAGCCGCCACACTCGATACAGCCGCTCATCTTAAGGCGGCGGCAGTAGATCTTGTCCACCTCGGCCCCGGCCTTGGCGGCCTCGTCCAATACAGCGTCCAGCAGGGTGTCGGTGTTGCCCCCTTTACGGGGACTGCCATAAATGCCCAGAACCAGCATATGCCTTAGACCAGACGGTCGTCAGTGCCGGGACCGGCGCAGTCCGGGGTGTAGCAGCTCACGTCCACAAACTCGCACTTTTCTCCACACTCGGGACAGGTTTCAGCGGGTTTCTCAGCGGTATAGGTGTAACCGCATTTGGTGCACTTCCAGGTGACCATGGGGATCTGAGTCATTTCTCTCTCCGGATTTTTCGAGTTATAGGGTTGGCGCAATGGCGCGTACTTGCCTTGTTTAAAAGTATAAAGCAAATGCCTTGCTAATGGCTATGCACCCCGGTCCTTGGCTCGTGGCGTGCACATGGGCTTTTCTAACTGACTGGCCACCCCACGCCTTGTTAATAATAATTACTAATTAATATGAAGCCCAGTTCCAACCATGTCAAGCCACGGCTTTGCCCTAGTGGGTTGTTGTTACTTTCAATCAAAACCCGCCCCAATTCGGCCCTTCTGCGCGAGCTTTCTTGTCTCTATTCGGCATTTTTGTCAAAGCCCGTTTTAAACTCCTAAAATGTAATATTTAAATAGGTGTTTTAACTTTTTGAATTTCGGTGCGATTTACTTACGGTTCATCAGGAATCGCTATTTTTAAATAAATTTGGTTTTTCTTTATAAATTAGATAATTACCCGTTGTTTCGCATGTTGAATGCCGGGCATAATGAATAAATAGTTAAGTGTCTCCCTATGATTTGCCGGAGGCGCTGCCAAGGCGCGAGGTGGGTGATGGCCGATTCTTGGCTTAAAAAACTCTGGCGCATCAAGTTATTCAAACCAATATTTTTCATCGTGCTGGGCCTGATTCTGGCCTTCCCTCTTTTCAGCCTCACTTATTACAGCATGTACCGCACCTCCACTCCGGAGTTTTGCGTCTCTTGTCATGAGATTGAGGCCGCTTACAACGACTGGCGCACCTCCAGCCACGCGGTCAATAAAAAAGGCTTTGTGGCCGACTGCATGGACTGCCATCTCCCTGCCCCCCACGACACCTTTGATTTCTTCTATGCCAAAACCGCTCACGGGCTCAAAGACGTGGTGGTGCATTTTATGGGGGGCGAATACGATCGCGCCGAGCAGCGCAAAAAGGCGTGGGGCAACATCAAAAACGACCAATGCCTTAAATGTCACCGTAATCTTTTATATATGCCTTACAAGCGCGGGGCCATGCTGGCCCACCGTAGCGTGCTGTATGCGCGTCCGGGATATGAAAAACGCTGTCTGGACTGTCACCGGCCCCTGGTGCACATGCCCAAGCCTCTCTACACCTATGGCAGCTAGTGGTTCGCTGATTTATATGGCAAACCAAGGAAGGGATGGAGGGAGATGAAAAAGGCGATCACCCTGGCGGGGCTGGCCGTGTTGCTGGCCGCGGTCTGGTGCCTGGCGGCCGGCGGGGCTACGGCCCAGGACACGGCCGCCCCCAACCAGGCCAAGATAAAAGAGTTCCGCATAGTGCGCGGCATGTCCAAGCAAGCCCAGGCCTGTATCGAGTGCCATAAGATAGTATCGCCGGGCATCTTTGATGACTGGGCCAACAGCCGCCACGCCAGCGCCAACATCAGCTGTCTGGACTGCCACCAAGCCAAGGAAACCGACCCCGACCTTTCCAAGGCCCACCAGGCGGTCTATGAAAAAGGCGACAACCCCTGGTCCAAGAGCGAGTACATGGCCCCCATCGCCGGGGTGGTCACGCCCAAGGATTGCTCCCGCTGCCATCCGGACGAGGCCAAGCAGTACTCGGTGAGCAAGCACGCCAACACCTTGCAGATCATCTGGACCATAGACCCCTGGCTCAACTATGGGCTTAACAGTGACCTGGAGCGGGTCAACGGCTGCTTCCACTGCCACGGCACGGTGCTAAAGCAGGATAAGGACGGCAAGCTCGACCCCATGACCTGGCCCAACGTGGGCGTGGGGCGCATCAACCTGGACGGCTCCAAGGGCTCCTGCGCCGCCTGCCACACCCGCCATCGTTTCGCGGTTAGCGAGGCCCGCAAGCCCGACACCTGCGGCCAGTGCCACCTGGGCCCGGACCACCCCCAGATC
>JAHLLJ010000167.1 GCA_020444205.1 Deltaproteobacteria bacterium
TCGCGCCCCAGCGTGTGCGTGGTGCTGGCCTCGGGCGGCTACCCCGGCAAGTACCAGACCGGCAAACAGATCACCGGCCTGGAGAACGCGGCTTTGTGCAACGAGGTAACCGTGTTTCACGCGGGCACCAAGCTGGTTGACGGCACGCTGGTCACCTCCGGAGGCCGGGTGCTGGGGGTAACCGCCCTGGGCGCCAGCGTGGCCGAGGCCATCGAGCGGGCCTACGAGGCCTGCGACCTTATCCAGTGGGAAGGCAAGTACCTGCGCCGGGACATCGGCCACCGGGCCCTGGCCCGGGCCGCCTCGGGCGGCGCGCTGGTGGGGGTGCTCATGGGCTCGGCCAGCGACAAGGAGATCATGGCCGAGACCGGCAAGGCCCTTAGCGGCCTGGGGGTACCCTATGAGATGCGGGTGATGAGCGCCCACCGCACCCCGGCCGAGGCCGCGGCATATGCATCCGGCGCGGCGGAGCGGGGCATCAAGGTGCTCATCGCCGGGGCGGGTATGGCCGCCCACCTGGCCGGAGCCCTGGCCGCCCAGAGCAACCTGCCGGTGATAGCGGTGCCCATAGACGCCAGCCCCTTGAAGGGCCTGGATGCCCTGTTGGCCTCGGTGCAGATGCCTCCCGGGGTGCCCGTGGCCACGGTGGCTATCGGTAAGCCCGGCGCCTTTAACGCGGGCATTTTGGCCGCCCAGATCATCGCCCTTAACAACGAGGACTTGGCCGGTAAGTTGGCTTTGCGCCGAATCGAAATGGCCGAGAAGGTTAAGAAGGCTGACGCGGAGCTGCAAGGGTAGCTAATTGGCATCTCTTCACTAATAGCGAATATTTGGTTGACAGGCTTACAGCGACGCTTTATTTTTTAACTAATCCGCTACGCCGGTAGGCCGGCATTTAATGCACGCCCCCTTTCCTCGGCAATCCTGGGAAAGGGGGCTCTTGCTTTGGGGGGTGATCATGCACAAAATAGCTGTGTTGCTCGATGGCGGTTATGTGTTGTGGGAGCTTAGGGACAGAACTCATCGAGAGGCCACGGCCGCTGAAATAGAAAGTGTGGCCCGCAGGTGCGTTAATGAGCATGAGAACCTGTTCCGCATCTACTATTACGACTGCATGCCCTTTGGCGGCAGTACCCGTCACCCAGTCACAGGGGATCCCATAGATTTTTCAGAGGCCAATACATACAAATACCGCAGTGAACTGTACCGATCCTTAGCGGCAACGGACAATTTTGCTTTTCGTAAGGGACAATTAAAATTTCGGCAGTGGACCTTAAAAAACAAGGAAATAAAAAGGATCCTCCGCAATAGTTTGCCCGTTGAAAATTGGAAGTTTCTGCCAAATCTTCAACAAAAGGGAGTGGACATCAAGATCGGTCTAGATATCGCATGGCTTTCCACTAAAAAGGTGGTTGACCGCATTATTCTGTTTACGGGAGACACTGACTTCATACCTGCCATGAAGTTCGCACGGCGCGAGGGGACCCAAGTAGTCATTGCCTCTTTCTCAAACAATATTAAATCAGAACTGAAAGAACACGCCGATGGTGTGCGGGTGGTAGACATCTCGGATTTGATCGCAGCAAGCTAACAGAGTCGAGCAGCAGCCCGCTTGTTTTCAACATAACAAGGCCGGCCCCCTATTGCGGGGGCTGGCCGTTAGTTTTTTGCGGCCGCTTAGCTACTTAGCCATGCCGTGCCAAATCAGCCAGACAATAAAGATGACCAGCACATGGGTGATGGTGGGGAACACTCCCCATACATGCCACAAATGCTGGTCTTTTTCATCGCCCTGGCGGGCCTGGCTGTGGGGAGAGAAAGCAAAGAAGATGGGTGCGAATATGCCGGCCATGAAGCTGATACACAGGCCCCGGCTGAAGTAGTCGCCCTTGCCTCTGGCCACGAGGCCCCCCAAAAGACAAGCGACCACCAGGTAAGAGGCCCCCACGATATAGGCAACCGATTGGCTCATGATCCCCTCCCAGACCGGCGGCCACGGCGCACCGGTAAATTTGAAACCTGGTCACCGTAAAGCGATTATAGCAAACCTCTCGGGTAGGGTTAAAGCCCTGATTAGGGTGGGGACAAATAGGGTTGCGCCTGGAGTGGCCGGTTGACAAAGCTCTATGATCTCACGGAAAATTTAATTGAACGCGGTTCAGTCCCATTTGGGGCGGCGATACCGCCGGCAATTGAACCGGCGGCGCGGAGCGCATCACGGTAAGGAGTTGCTCAAACATGCCCAAGAAAATATTTGTCGGCAACCTTCCCTTTGCCACCACCTCCGAAGAGCTTAAGGAAACTTTTGCCGCCTATGGCGAGGTGCTTAGCGCCCACGTGGTTACCGACCGGGTTTCCGGCAGGTCGCGGGGATTTGGTTTTGTGGAGATGGAGCCCGCGGCGGCGGACGCCGCGATCAGCGGGCTCAACGGCAAGGAACTGGGAGGCCGCCCCCTAAGGGTGGACCAAGCCAAGGAACGTCCCCCCAGGTAGCGGCGTATTGCTTGTAACCAACGCCCTCCGCTATGGCGGGGGGCTTGTGCGTCGGCATGGTCAAGGCAAGTGACCTTGTACTAGGCGAGAACCTAAAAGGAGCAGGCATATGTGGGGTGAGTTTAAAAAGTTCGCCATGCGCGGCAATGTAGTGGACATGGCCGTGGGCATCATCATCGGCGCGGCCTTCACTTCCATCGTCAAATCCCTGGTGGCAGACGTGATCATGCCGCCCATCGGGCTGGTGCTGGGCAATGTGGATTTCACTAGCCTGTTCCTGGTGTTAAAAGAGGGCGCCCCGGCTGGGCCCTATCTCTCCCTGGCCGCTGCCACCAAGGCTGGGGCGGTGGTCATTTCCTACGGGGTGTTCATCAACAACATCATCAGCTTTCTCATCGTGGCCTGGTGTGTGTTTTTCTTGGTCCGGGGCATGAACCGCATGAAGAGCAAGGAAGAAGAGGCCCCTGCCGAGCCCACCACCAAGGAGTGCCCCTACTGCCTGTCCCAGGTGCCCATCAAGGCGGTCAAGTGCGCATTCTGCACATCCGAGTTGCCAGCGTAGCCGGCATGTTTCATAAAGGCCGTGCGTCCGGCTGCGCCAGCCACCGGCATTCGGCGTTGCCAGCTGCGCGCGGGCCTCGACGTAGCGTTCCGGCTACGCCTGCGGCCCTTGCTCGCCGGTCGCCTTGTCTGCCGGCGGCTGGCTGTGCCGGGCGGCTGGCTGTGCCGGGCTGCTGGATGTGCCGGGCTGCTGGATGTGCCGGGCTGCTGGATGTGTTAGTTTAATATCGCTGCTCCACACCACCCGGCCTTTATGAAACATGCCGGCAGGCCAAGTTGATTATGCGGAGTAGAGCAAACGCTAGGCTGGGGACAGTCTAGCGATCCTTGGGAGGCAGCCCATGTCCGCGTTGGTCCTGGCCCTGGACCCTGACCACCCCAGCCCGGTTTTTTTAAACTGGGCTGCCCAGGAACTTATGGACAGCGGCCTGGTTATCTATCCCACTGAAACCCTCTACGGCATCGCCGCCGATGCCGCCAGCCCCGATGCCCTGGAGCGCCTGACCGCGCTCAAGGGCCGCGAGCCGGGCAAGCCCTTTGGCCTGATCCTCACCCGCCCCCAGGAGGCCGACAGCCTGGCCCAAGAGATAAGCCCGGCGGCCCGCGAGTTGATGGAGCGCCACTGGCCCGGCCCCCTCACCTTGGTGCTGCAGGCCAGGGATGGGCTGCACCCCAGCCTGGTGCACCAAGGAGGGGTGGCCATGCGCTGCTCGCCCCACCCGGTGGCCGCGGGCCTGGCCCTGGCCCTGGGCCGGGCCATCACCGCCACCAGCGCCAACCTCAGCGGCCAGCCCGCCCCGGCCAAGGCGGCGGATTTGGACCCGGTATTGGTGGATGGCTGCGAAGTGTTGCTGGACGCGGGGCCGACCACAGGGGGGCCGGCGTCTACCGTGGTAGACGCTCGTAAAAGTCCGCTGGTGGTGTTGAGGAAAGGGGCGATCGAGATTTAGCAGCGGCTTCGTCGCGCGGCTGCGCCAGACGCCGCATGGCGGTGTTGTCGGCGTCACTCGGTCCTCGGCGTAGATATACTACGCCTACGTCCCTCGCTCGCCTGCCGCCTTGCCCTGCGGCGTCTGGCTGTGCCGCGAAGATCAAGAGCAATAGCGTGGGTTGGGTAGAGGTCGCGGCCCGAAACCCAACAATCCCTTAATTTCCTGCGTCTTCCCGCTCGGCAAATCCAAAACTCTCTCGGGCGGGTATAAACCCCGCCCCTCGCTTTCCCCCAGGCGGGACGGCCCGCCGCGCGGACGACTGATCCCACTCGCGGCGGCCTATTTACGAGCTTTTTTGCTGGGGCCGCATAGGCAGGGGGCTAAAACACCGCATAACACCATGCATATCCGGGATTGGGCCTTAGTATATTTGTAGGGCGTTGGGAGGCGCCCTTAAATTCATCACCACAAATCTGAGAGGGGGATATCTTGAAAAAGGTATTCATCGCACTGCTGGCTGCTGCTCCGTTGCTGCCCGCCGGGCTGGCCCACGCCTGGGCCATCTACAACCACGTGGACAAGGAAGTCTGCCTGCAAGACCGCACCGCGGAGGCCGTTGGCGGCTGCCGCAACCTTATCAGTGCCGACGGCAAGTTAAACGGCGAGCATGGTGCCGGCCTGCATAAAGTGAGCGTGGTCTGGGCGCATAGCAAGAGCTGCCGGGGCACCACTGAAAACTTCGACATTCCCGATAGCGGCTACGCCCGCGTCTATGACAACGAAGTGAAGATCTACAAGCACGACGGCAAACACGTCGACACCGTGCAGACCCATGATTGCGGTTGCCCGGACAACAGCCCCTTTGGCTCGAAAAAGAAGTGAGCCGACGGCGGCCCGCTCCGCCCACCCCCCTGCCCAAAGGCTTGCCTAGTACGCTACTTTGTGATTCATTTAGGGCCATAATTCGTGGACCATCGGCTTTGGCCCGTACCGTCCGCCGCAACCAATGCCTGCCATCACCATTAGGAGAGTTCGAGATGAAACGTATGTTTGTTGCCGCCCTGATCTTGTGCCTTTCCAGCGTGTTCATCGCCGGTTGCTACACCACCGGCAAGGTGGCCGGCGATACGGTCCAAGGCGTGGAAAAAGGCGCCAAGGATTTGAAAAAGGGCTACGAGGACGGCAAGAAAGACTAAAACGCATCAGCGGCGGTCCGGGACCAGCCTCCCGGGCCGCCTGTATCCCACTCAGCTACTCATCCCGCCTAGCGGTTCAACCACCTGATTTTCACCGAACCCCGGCGCGACTCGTCGCGTGGGCCGAGCCATGCTCTATCTGGCCCTTGGCTCACGGCAGTGCTATTCTGAATCTATCCCGCAAACCTTTGGTTACTCATAGGAGCTGAGCATGGGCATCGTTGTCGATCAGGAGAAATGCAATAAAGACGGGCTCTGCGCCCTGGACTGCCCCATAGGGATCATCACCATGGACGGCCCGGACGGCTTCCCCGTCCCGGTGGAAGGCTTTGAAGAGCTGTGCATTAACTGCGGCCACTGCGTGGCCGTGTGTCCCCACGAAGCGATCAGCCAGGGCGGCATCACCCCTCGTCAATGCCTGCCCCTGGATGCTCCGAGCCTGAGCCCCGAGCAGACCGCTCAACTACTCAAGGGCCGCCGCTCCATCCGCCGCTACAAGGACCAGCCCCTGGAGCAGAGCACCATCCAGCGCCTGTTGGACATGGCCCGCTACGCTCCCAGCGGCCACAACATCCAGCCGGTGAAGTGGCTGGTGATCTCGGGCCGGGACAAGCTGATGGATCTGGCGGGCATCGTGGTCGACTGGATGCGCTACCTCATCAAGGAGCAACCCGAGGTGGCCGCGGCCCTGCACCTGGACCGCGCGGTAGCGGTGTGGGAGTCGGGCGAGGACCGCATTCTGCGCGGCGCGCCCCACCTGGTGGTGGCCTATGGCGAGGCCAAGAACGTAATGGCACCGGTGCCCTGTTACCTGGCCCTGGGCTATCTGGAACTGGCCGCCTATTCCCTGGGCCTGGGGGCCTGTTGGGCGGGCTACTTCAACCGGGCGGCCAGCACCTTCCCGCCCATGATCGAGGCGGTCGGCTTGCCCGAGGGCATGGCCCCCTACGGCGCATTGATGCTGGGAGTGCCCAAGTACAAGCACCAGCGCATTCCTCCGCGCAAGCCCTTGGAGGTGACCTGGCGCTAGTTCGCAATACGAGGTGATTATGGGCAGCGGCTCGGGAACCCTGGAGCACACCGCCGACCTGGGGCTGTGGGTGAGGGCTGAGAGCTTGGAGGAGCTTTTCGCCGAAGCCCCGGCGGCCCTGGCCGAGCTGATGGTAAGCGGCCCCCGGGACGGGCGGCTGGAGTGGCTGCCGGTTAGCTTCCAGGGAGTGGACTACCCCGAGCTTTTGGTGCAGTTGCTCTCCGAGGTGGTCTATCTGTGGGACGCCGAGGGACTACTCACCGTGGCGGCCAAGGTGGCGGAGCTGACTCCCGGCACTTTGGAGGCCCGCCTGGGGGTGATCCCGGCGGACTATCAGGTGCACGAGCCCAACGAGCCGATCAAGGCGGTGACCTATCATCAAGCGTCGGTGGAGCCGCAAGGGGAAGGGTGGAAGGCCCAAGTAATCCTCGACGTATAAGCGCCATGAGCAAGCTGCAAAAAATAGACGCCTACCGTTGGCAGCTTCCCCAAGAGGGGGACATGCGCTGCCCGGGGGTGGTCTATGCCGATGCCGAGCTTATCCGCGCCTTGGAGGGCGACGGCACCCTGAAGCAGCTTCGGGGCGTGGCCTCGCTGCCGGGCATCGCCTCCCCGGCCTTGGCCATGCCCGACGCCCACCAGGGCTACGGCTTTCCCATAGGCGGAGTGGGAGCCTTTGACCCGGACCAGGGCATCGTCTCTCCTGGCGGGGTGGGCTATGACATCAACTGCGGGGTGCGCCTGCTGCGCTCCAAGCTCCTGGCCGAGGAGGTGGGCGAGGCGCGCCTGGCCGCCCTGGCCGACGCCCTGGCCGCCTCGGTGCCCGCCGGGGTGGGCATGGGCGGAGCGCACCAGCTAAGCGACAAGGAGTTGGGCCAGATACTGGTGCAGGGGGCTGCCTGGGCAGTGGGCCGGGGTCACGGTACGCCCTCGGATTTGGAGTTTTGCGAGGCCAAGGGCGCCCTGCCCGGAGCCGATCCCACGGCGGTCAGCCCCCGCGCCCTGCAGCGGGGCCGAGGCCAGGCGGGCAGCCTGGGGGCGGGCAACCACTTCATAGAGCTGGCCGTGGTGCAGGAGATCTACGACCCTCGCGCGGCCGAGGCCTTTGGCCTGAGCCAAGGCATGCTGGTGCTGTGGCTGCATTCGGGCTCGCGCGGCCTGGGGCATCAGGTGTGCGACGACTACCTAAAGCGCCTGGCCAAGGACAAAGACGCCCTGCGCCCCCCGGACCGCCAGCTTATCGCCGCCCCGCCAAGCAGCCCGGTGGGCCGCGACTATATGGCGGCCATGGCTGCGGCAGCCAACTTCGCTTTCAACAACCGCCAGATGCTTTCCCAGGCCTGCCGCGAGGTGCTGGGCCGGGTGCTGGGTCTGGGCCCCGCGGACCTGGGGCTGGGCCTGATCTACGACGTGGCCCACAACGTGGCCAAACGCGAGAAGCACCAGGTGGGCGGCAAGACCAAGGAGCTGATCGTGCACCGCAAGGGAGCCACCCGCGCCCTGGGGCCGGGGCATTCCGAGCTGCCGGGCCGCTACCGGGCAGTGGGCCAGCCGGTGCTCATCCCCGGCGACATGGGCACGGCCAGCTACCTTTGCGTGGGTACCAAGGTGGCCATGGCCGAGACCTTTGCCAGCGCGGCCCACGGCGCGGGCCGGGCCATGAGC
>JAHLLJ010000168.1 GCA_020444205.1 Deltaproteobacteria bacterium
GGTGTTGGTGGCCAGGATCACCTCGGGGCGGCAGACCTCGTCCAGCTCGCCGTACACGCTCTTCTTGAGGTCCAGGTCCTCGATTACCGCCTCGATGATGAAGTCCACCGGGGCCAGGTCGGCCATATCGGTGGTGCCCTTGATGCGGCCCAGCACCTCGTCCTTCTGCTCGGGGCTAACCTTGCCCCGCTCCACACCCTTGGACAGGAATTTGTCGATGGATTTCAGGCCGCGCTCAACGAACTCGTCCTTGATGTCGCGCATGATCACCTGGGCGCCGCTTTGGGCGGCCAGTTGGGCGATACCATTGCCCATGGTCCCCGCGCCAACTACACCGATAGTCTTAATTTCGCTCATGTCTCCTCCTCTTAACCTAGTCGCGGCTGAAAGCGCAAACAATAGGCATGCCCTGGGTTACAAGACCCCAGAACCCAAAAGGCCCGCCTAGTCCTTTGTATCGCGGTATATCTTAGCGAATTGAGCGTGGATGTCCAGAAAGGCTTGCAGCACCTGGGGGTCGAACCATTCGGGCTTCAGGCGTTCGTCGCCCTGCAGGATGATGTCAAAGGCCTCTTCATGGGTGTAGGTGGGCTTGTAGTGGCGCACGCTTCTGAGGGCGTCATAAACATCGGCCATCATGCAAATGCGCCCGGACAGGGGGATTTCCTCACCGGCAAGCCCCTTGGGATAGCCGGTGCCGTCCCAGTGCTCATGGTGGCTCAGGGCCACCTCCCGGGCCATGGCCAGGCGCGGGTGCTCTCCCAGAATGCGCACCCCGTAGATGGTGTGGCGCTTGACCTCCTCCCATTCGGCGGCGGTGAGAGGGCCGGGTTTGCGCAGAATGTCCGGGTGAACGTGCAGCTTGCCCACGTCGTGCATCTGAGCCGAGTAGCCCAGGGTCACCACCCAGTCCTCGGGCTGGCCCAAGGCCCGGGCCAGGGCCTCGGCGTAGCGCTTGACCCGGGTAATGTGGTTGGCGGTGTCCTCATCGTGAGACTCCGCCGCCCGGGCCAGGGATTCGATGGTGTAAAAGAAGGCGTTTTCCACCTCCTTCATCTGGCTGCTGATGGTCTTGAGGAAAAAATGAATGGTGGCCACCATGGCCGAGAGCACCTGGGCCTCGTAATCGCCCACCGCCTTGGGGGTGTCCAGGCTTAAGACCGCTACCGAGCCTGAAAAATAGGCCACCGTATTGTCCTTGGGGGGCGGCTCTTCCAGCAGCTGCCACAAGGAGGAGGCCGCCACCCGGCGATAGCACTCGTCATCGCGGTTGCAAAAGAACTTTTCTTGGCCCTCAAACAAGGGCTCGACCGTATCGTCACCTAGGCGCGAGCCCAGCAAATAACGGGAGATGTGGTCTTCCCGGCGCTCGTAGCGCCAGGCCTCCCAGGCGCCGTTTTCGCGCTTGTTGAGCAATATCACCCGCTCGGGGCGGTTGTGGGGATTGGCGCCGTTGCCCAGGAGAAATTCCATGAGCCCGCCCAGGCTTTGGTAGGGGTCGAAACCGTAGGGATCGAAACGCCTAAGCAGGGTGTTGGTATAGGAGGCGATGTCGGCCAGGCGGTGATAGGCGCCTTCCAGCTCGTCATTGAGCTCCTTGACCCTGAGCAGGCTGCGCGAACGGGTGAGCAGCTCGGCGGAGTTGACCGGCTTACTTAAAAAATCGTCAGCCCCGGCGTCCAATCCCTTAAGTTTGTTGTTCAGCGCACCCATCCCGGTAATCATTATCACGGGTATGCGCTGGGTGTGCTCGCTGTCCTTGATGCGCCTGCAAACCTCATAGCCGTCCAGGCCGGGCATCATAACGTCTAACAGGATCAAGTCCGGGAGGTCTTGCTCGGCCAGGGTCAGGGCCTCCACCCCATCGCGAGCCTTGGTTACCCGCGCGCCGTGCTGACGATACAGCTCCTCCATGTGCAGGAGGTTGTCCTGCTCGTCGTCTACTATAAGAACCCTGCTGTTTTGCATAAAAAACCACTACGCTCATAAAGCTTGAGCGTTAAAATAGTGCACGGCAGGCAATATTGACCTTATATTAGGTGTTTTCGTCCGATGGGTCAAAGGAAAATCCGGTCATGGCGGGCCCTGGGCCACAACCTGCCCGCGTGCGCGTTGACAGCGTCCCGGCAGTTTGTTAAGTTTTGTTAAGCTGAAGCGCACGGAGGAATATTATAATGAAATTTCGTATGGTTACAGCGGCCATCATCGCTGTGCTCCTGGCTGCGGCCCCTGCCGTGGCTCAAGAAACCCTTTATGTGACCGACCAGCTTCGGATCACGGTGCGCTCCGGCCCCAGCACCGGCAACAAGGTCATCGCCATGGCCGAAACCGGGGCTAAAATGAATCTCTTGGGCTCCAAGCCCGGTGGATGGTCTTTGGTACGCATGGAAGACGGCAAGGAAGGCTGGGCCCTGACTCGCTTCCTGCAAAAGGAGAGGCCGGCCAAGCTGCGCCTGGCCGAGCTGGATCCGGCCAACAAGGACCAGGCCCGGCGCCTGGAGCTGATGCACGAAGAGAACCAGAATCTGAAAAAAAACCTCAGCCAAACCGAGGCCAAGCTGGCCGAGCTGCAGACCCGCTATGACAAGCTCTCAGCCGACGCGGCCGACGTCATGGCCCTCAAGGACCGCCACCAAAAGCTGCAAGCCCAGTTTGACAAGCAAAGCAAGCAGAACACCGAGCTGGTGGTGGAAAACAAATCGCTGAAGTTCTCCAGCAACCTCAAGTGGTTTCTGGCCGGAGCCGGAGTGTTGATCATCGGTTGGCTCATGGGCCTGGCCCTGCACCGGCGCAAGAAACGCTGGAACTCCTCCATATACTAGGCCGCCCCTTGCGGCGCGGTTTCATAGCGGCGGCTCTGGCCCTGATCTTGGGCCTTGCCGCTGCGGCTTTTGCCGGTGGCCAGGCCCCGCCGGTGGCTTCGGTTATCCTGCTTTGGCCCACAAAGCTAACATCCTTGCAGGGCGGCGCCCCCCTAAACGCCCCGGCGTTGCAGGCCTGGGAATATGTGCAAAACGAGCAGGGCGGCTTTCTGGCGGTGTCCCTGGGGCAACAAGGCAGGCCGGTGAGTGGCCGTTGGCTGGCCCGGCGCACTGAGCGCGGCTGGCCGGAGCTGTGGCTTTTCAAACCTCAGGGCATGCCTGGCCCCTGGTGGGTGACCTCCCGGGCCATACTGGAACCGGAGCAGCCCCAGGTGGGCGGCCGAGGCAAGGTGGGGCTGGTGGCCCTGGCCCGGGTTCCGGCAAAAGACGCGGCCCTCGTCTCCGGGCCGGTGTCCATGCACGCTAATCGCCTGGCCCTTTTGCGCAAAAGCAACTTGCCCCCCAAGCTCAAGCGCCGCCTGGCCGCGGGCCGCCTGGAAAAAGGCGACAACTTCTGGTGGGCCGAGTTGGCCTGGGGCAAGCCCCAGCGCTCGTTCATGGTCAACTACCTCAACGACGAGCAACACTACGTATATCTGCGCCCGGGCGGACCGGTGCTTCTGCGTTTTGTGGGCGGGCGTTTGCAGCAGGTTCCCCCCCAAGCTGCCTCCGGTGGGGCCAAAGTTGCAAACCCCCCGACTCACCGATAAAATTCTCCTCAACCGATCCAAACCAATCAAGCCGCCATCGGGGATAGATCCAGTGCCGGTCGATCCATTTTCACCAGAACTTTTCCGCAACAACCTGGACGTGGTGTCCATGGTTTCGCCCGAGGTGGCCGCCTGGCTGGAACGCAGCGGCGCCGGCCACGGCAAACCCGCCCAGTCCTTCCCCTCTGGTGAGAACGAGGGGCTCAGCCGTTTGCGGCCCAGGCCCGGTGGAATCACCCTGGTGGTGGGTGGTGGGCTCTTGGATGAGGTGGCTCTGCTTTTGGAGCGCATGCCCTCGGGTCACCAGGTATTTTGCCTGCAACCCAGGGCCGAGCTTTTGGCCGCCGCCTTGGGCCGCCACGACCTGAGCCTTCCCCTGGGGCGTGAGGAGCTGGTGCTCCTGGCCCCGTCCGAGGCCGATCTGGAAGAAGCCCTTAGCCGCAATCCCCAGCTCAGCCTCACCGGGCAGATGGAGATGGTGCACCTGCACGCCGGCGCCGAGTCCGAGGCGGCCAAGGCCCGGGCCCGGCTCTACCGGGTGTTGGGCCATGCCCTCAGGGCCCGCGACTTGGCCCTGGATTGGGAGATGCAATCAGGAGCCAACTTGGTGGCCAACCTGGTGCATGCGGTGTTCGCGGCCCAGGCCCCGGCCCTGCCCGGATCGCTCATCGGCAGGCCCGCGGTGTTGGCCCTGGACGGACCCTCGTTGCCCGAGGCCCTGGAGCTTTTGGCGGGGAACATGGGCGGGGCGGTGTTTTTCTGCTCCGACCGGGCCCTGCCCAGAGTGGCCGAGGCGGGCATAGTGCCCAGCGGGGTGGGCTTGGCCGGCCCGGCCTTGGGGCCGCTTTTCGCCTACAGCCATCCGGTGTTGGACCGCACGCCCTTGATCGCCGAGGAGGTGGCCCACGCCCCCACCATCCGGGCCCATCCAGGGCCGGTTTTTTTGTGCCTTGGCCCCCGGGGCACCGCCCTGGGGCCGCTGTCCCCCCTGGCCGAGTCCCTCAGCCCCCAGCAACACACCCTGGGCCGTTTGGCCGAGGTGGCCCTGGTGGCCGGCTGCCATCCCCTGATCCTGGTGGGCGCGGACCTCATGGACCCCAGAGGCGAGTTGATGATGCCGGACATGGACAGCGGCACGGTGAAGGCCACCCTGCACCAGGCTGCCGGGGCCTGTGCCCTGGGGCGGGTATTGGCCCGCCAGGGGGTGTCGGCCATCAACACCAGCCGCTACGGTCTGGGCCTGCCCGGCACCACTTACGCGCCCCTGAAGGAAATGCTGCCCATGCTGGGCGGGCCGGGCCAGCCGGTGCAGGCGGCGCTTTTGCGCCAGGAGCGCTGGCTCAGCGCCGACGCCCTGGAGCACTACGCCAGGGGCCTGAACCGGGCCTCCACCGCGGCCACCCGGCTGTGGCAGCGGGCCGCCGCCCCCCTGGCCGACTACCAGGAGCTGTGCAGCCAAAGGGCCGGAGATTGGCTCTACGCGGCCGAGGCTCTTTTCCTGGCCCTGGCCGAGCAGGCCGCCGCCGACTCCATGCTGGCCGCCTTTTTGGACGGCTGCCTGGTGCGCTCCTTTAGGCGGCGTCATCACCTAATGTGTCAGTCCCACGTGCACAGCGTGGGAATTGGCGAGTGCTGCGACCAGCTACGCTTGTGCCTGGCCGAGCTGGAAGGCCGGGCCGGTGAGCTGGCCTCTGGTCTCAGGCGCACCGCCGAAGAGATGAACACCCTAGCCCAGGCCCGGCGAGATAACGACAACGCTGCCTTGGAACGTTTCGCCAAGTCCACCGGACATCAAGAGGCCATCCTAACGTGAACGAAATAATCAACCCCCTGCTTTGGCCGGTCCTGGTCAAAGTGCTGATCATCTTTGTCCTGGTGGTGTCCACCAGCCGTTTCAAAATCAACCTGGGCTATTGCATAGCCGGTGGCGGTTTGCTCTTGGGCCTGTGGATGGGCCACGGACCGGCTGCCGTGGCCTCCGAGGCGGCCCAGGCTCTGGTTTCGCCGGTGAGCCTGCGCCTGGCCTTGGCCGTGGCCTTCATGCTGGTGCTCAGCCACCTGATGAAAGAGGGCGGCCAACTGGAGCGCATCGTGGGCAGCTTCAGCCGCCTGGTGCACTCGCCCAAGGCCACGGCGGCGGTGATGCCGGCCATCATCGGCCTGTTGCCCATGCCCGGCGGGGCCCTGTTCTCCGCCCCCATGGTGGAGGCCTCCTGCCAGGCCGGCCCGGACGGACATGCCAAGGGCTCGCTGCTGGCCGCGGTCAACTACTGGTTCCGCCACCACGGCGAGTACTGGTGGCCCATGTATCCGGGCTTCATCCTGGTGGTCTCGCTGTTGGGGGTGGACACCCTGGCCTTCATGCTGGTGATGATCCCCCTGGCCGCCCTGCACCTGGGCGGCGGGGTATGGTTCCTCTTGCGCCGGCTGCCCGATCCGCCCGCCGAGGAAAATCCCGGGGTGGGCTCGGTGCGCGAGTTCATCATTGAGTGCGCTCCCATCTTGGTGATGATCGCGGTGGTGGTGGTGGTGACCGGCTTGGGAGCCCTGTGGGGAAAGGGCGGCCCACCCTGGCCCGACGGCACGGCGCTCATCGCCGGCCTGGCCGGGGCGCTCATCGCGGCGGCCATAGCCAACCGCATCGGTCCCTTGAAAGTGCTGGCCACCTTCGGCCGCCGCGACGTGCTGATGATGATGGTGCTCATCGCCGGCATCATGATCTTCCAGGGGCTGATGAAGTCCTCCGGAGCGGTGGGGGCCATCCAGCAGGAGATGAAGGCCTACGGCATCCCCACCCTGGCCATGATCTGCCTGCTGCCCTTTGTCAGCGGGGTGGTAACCGGCATCGCGGTGGGCTACGTGGGGGCCAGCATGCCCCTGGTGGTGCCCCTGCTCGCCAGCATGGGCCTGGGCGACCTGGAGTATCTGGCCCACGGCGGCCTGGCTTTTGTGTGCGGCTTTGTCGGCATGATGCTCTCGCCCCTGCACCTGTGCTTTTTGCTTTCGCGCGACTACTTCAAATGCACCTTGGTATCCTGCTATCCTTATATCGCGGCCCCTCTGGCACTTAACGTCGCAGGCCTGGTGATCTGGTACTTGATTTTGACGTAACCACCCCAAAACAAGGAGTGGCCATGAGCCCCAAGCAGTGGAAGCCTCAAGACGTATCCCGCCTAGCAACCGGCTATTGGGCTCCTGCCACCCTGCACGCGGCGGTGTGCACCGGTCTGGCTCCCCTGCTGGCCGACAAGGGCCCGGCCACGCCCGAGCAAGCGGCCGCCGCCCTGGGCCTGAACCCCAGGTCCACCAAGATACTCCTGACTGCCCTGCACGGCATGGAGCTTTGCGTCAAGCAAGGCGAGGCCTACGCCCTGGCCCCGGGCCTGGACACCCTGCTGGACCCCGATGCCCCTCACAGCCTGAGCAATGTGGTGCTGCACATGGCCGACCTCATGCCGGTGTGGGCCCAACTGACCGACTGCGTGCGCTCCGGCAAGCCGGTGCCGCGGCCCGAGGAGACCGATGCCGACGGCGTGCCTGCCGGGCGGGCCAACTTCTACCGGGCCATGCGCGATACCGCCAGCCAGCAGGCTAAGGGCCTGGCCGCCCGTCTGGGCCTGGCCTCGGGCCAGAGCCTGCTGGACCTGGCCGGCGGCCCCGGCGTGTACGGACTCACTTTTGCCGACGAAACACCGGGCCTAATGGTCACGGTGTTCGACCTGCCGGGCGCCCAGCCCTATTTCCAGGAAGAGGCGGCCCGCCACCCCAGCGGCGGCGAGGTGCGCTTCACCGCCGGAGATTACCAGGAGAACGACCCGGGCGGGCCCTATGACGTAGTGTGGCTCAGCCAGGTGCTGCACGGCGAAGGGCCCGAGGAATGCCGCAAGCTGGTGGCCAAGGCGGCCTCCTTGCTCAAGCCCGGCGGGGTGCTGTGGGTGCAGGAGTTCGTGGTGGACGAGGATAACCCCCAAGCTGTCTTTTCCGCCCTGTTCTCGGTGAACATGTTGGTGCTCACCGAAGACGGCCAGGGCTACACCGCGGCGGACATATGCGGCTTCATGGAGGACGCCGGGCTGGTTAACTGCACCTTTGAAGGGGCCACCAAAGAGGGCTCACCCGCTTCGCTGGTGCGGGGGTTCAAGGCCTAATCCGTCCGCTACTGCCGCGTAGCCGGCTTCGCCAGACCCCGCATGGCTG
>JAHLLJ010000169.1 GCA_020444205.1 Deltaproteobacteria bacterium
GGACCACCTCAAGGAGGGCATCGGCCTCAGGGGCTACGGCCAGAAGGACCCCCTGCGCGAGTACCAGCGCGAAGGTTATGAGATGTTCGCCCAGATGGTGGAGCGCATCAAGTCCGAGACCGTGGGTGCGTTGATGCGGGTGCAGATCGCCAGCGAGGAAGACGTGCAGGCCCTGGCTCCGGAAGAGGACATACCCTTGGCTTATTCCGGCGGCGAGGCGGCCCAGCCCGAAACCGCCCAGCGAGAGGGCAAAAAGGTGGGTCGCAACGATCCCTGCCCCTGCGGCAGCGGCAAAAAATACAAGAAGTGCTGCGGACGCTAGCGTCTATCAACCGCGCCGCCGGATGTAGATGAACCAGTAGACCAGCCCCACCATCACCGATCCCCCCAGGATGTTGCCCAGGGTCACCGGCAGCAGGTTGGCCCATAAAAACCCATTCCAATTCAGCGCCGCGTAGCCCTGGGGCCCGCTTCCCAGGGCGGCCCAGAACTGGGCCGGCGCTCCGGCCTTTATAAACAGGGCCACGGGAATAAAGAACATATTGGCCACCGAGTGTTCAAAACCCGCGGCTACAAAGGCGCTGATGGGAAATATGACGCTCAGAATCTTGTCCGTGGTGGTGCGGGCGCTGAAACAAAGCCATATGGCCAGGCACACCAGCACGTTGCACAGCGCGCCCAGGGCCAAGGCCTGGAAAAAGCCGTGAGAGCACTTGAGCAATGCCGCATCCAAAAGTACCCGCCCCACCGCGCCGGAGCCAAAGAGGTATTGCCCCGAGAGCCAGACTAAAAAAGCCGTGGCCAGTGCCCCGGCAAAATTACCCAAATACACCAGGCCCCAGTTGCGCAGCAGACGGGCGGTGCTTACCCGGCGGCTGGCCCAAGCCATGACGATGAGGTTGTTGCCGGTGAACAGCTCGGCCCCGGCCACCACCACCAGGATCAGGCCCAGGCTGAAGGCCGCGCCCCCGGCCAGGCGCACCAGCCCCCAAGCCGCGTCTGCCGAACCAGCCATGACCGTGGCCGAAAAGACGGCTCCCAAGGCAACAAAGGCCCCGGCCAGCACCGCCAAGGTCAGGGTGCTGCTCCATCCCAAGGCAGCCTTGGACACTCCGACTTCCTCGGCTTTCAGGGCCATCTCCGGGGGTATGATGGGGTCCCAGCGCGGCGCCTGCGGTTGGGTTTGCATAGCCATGGCGTCACCTTTGGGGCGCAAAGATCAGGTTACAAAAATATACCTGGACTGGGCGGCCAAGTTCCCCAATGGTATATGTGTGGAACATTGGCCCTATATATATTATTCAGCGGTGGAGAACCGGAAAATGCAAGAGCTTCCCGAGTTGGGTGATGCGCCCCTGAAGCAGGGCAACGAGGTGAACCAGGAGGTGGCCGGGTTCCAGGCCGCCGCCGCCCCTTGCGGCCTGCGCACCGACGGCCGGGCCGACTTGGCCCTGATCGTGGCCGAGCAGCCGGTGGCCGTGGCCGGGGTGTTCACCACCAACAAGCTGGCCGCCGCACCGGTACAGATTTGCCGCCAGAATGTAAAGGCGGGCAAGGCCCGGGCCATCCTGGCCAACAGCGGCGGGGCCAACGCGGCCACCGGCGAGCCGGGTTTGAGCGCCTGCCGCTCCACTTGCCGGACGGTTGCCGGTGCGGTGGGCTGTTCCCCGGAAGAAGTGCTGCCCTGCTCCACCGGGGTCATCGGCCAGGTGCTCGACGACGCCAAGGTCAACGCGGTGCTGCCGGACATGGCCGCCTCCTTGAGCCCCATGGGCTTGGCCGAAGCGGCCGGGGCCATCATGACCACCGACGCTTATAAGAAAATGGCCCGGCGTCAGGCCATGGTGGGCGGTCAGCAGGTCAATGTGGTGGGCATGGCCAAGGGCGCGGGCATGATCCGCCCGGACATGGCCACCATGCTCTGCTTCGTCTTGACCGACGCGGCGGCCACGCCCCAAGCCTTGGCCAAGGTGTTGGGCGAGGCGGTGGAGCAAAGCTTCAACCGCATCAGCGTGGACGGCGACACCTCCACCAACGACACGGTGCTTCTGATGGCCAGCGGCAAGGCGGGCAATCCCGAGTTGAGCCCGGACGACCCGGACCTGGCCTGGCTAACCGGGGCGGTCACCGCCGTGTGCCAGGACTTGTCCACCATGGTGGTGGCCGACGGCGAGGGCGCCGGGCATCTGGTGCGGATGCGGGTCTGCTCGGCGGCCAGTGCGGATCAGGCCCGGGACATCGCCTACTCCTTGGCCCACTCTCCCCTGGTCAAGACCGCCCTCACCGGCGGCGACCCCAACTGGGGCCGTATCCTGAGCACCGCCGGGGCCGAAAGCGCCCGGCGGGACTATCCCTTTGACGAGACCAAGTGCGACCTGTACATCGGCAACGCACTCATCGCCAAGGGCGGGCTGGCCACCGGCCCCGAAGAGGAGGCCAAGGCGGTCAAGGTCATGGCCCGGCCGCGTTATGAAATCAGATTGGAGCTGGGGTTGGGTAAGGATGAACACTGGGTGCTCACCACCGACCTCACCAAGGACTACATAGACCTAAACGCCGACTATCGTTCCTGAAAGCCGGGACGGCGGGATATCACAAGACCCTCGGCCGCCCTTGCGGGGCGGGTGAGGCTGTGATATTCTTCGGCGGTTAATTATTACACACGCTTTCCTGGGGCGGCCCTGGTGCCGGCCGAGAGGCCGGTGGGCGCGCCCGCCAAAACAGGGGAGCGGAGGACAAACCGAATCAGGAGGAAGCAACGTGGCCTACGTGACCATGCGTGAGCTGTTGGAGGCTGGAGTACATTTCGGCCACCAGACCGGCCGCTGGAACCCCAAGATGAAGCCTTATATCTTCGGGGCCCGCAACGGCATCCACATCATCGACCTGCAGCAGACCGTAACCCTTTTCCGCCAAGCCTACGATTTCATCACCAAGACCGTGGCCCAGGGCGGCGACGTGCTCTTCGTGGGCACCAAGCGCCAGGCGGCGGACATCATCGCCGAAGAAGCCGCCCGCTGCGGCATGTACAACGTCAACCACCGCTGGTTGGGCGGCATGCTCACCAACTTCCAGACCATCAAAAAGTCCATTGAGCGCTATAAGTGGCTGGAAGGTATTGTGGAAGACGGCAGCATCGAGAACTACCCCAAAAAGGAGTCCATGGGCCTTAGGCGCGAGCTGGCCAAGGCCGAGCGCAACCTGGGCGGCATCAAGGACATGAACCGCCTGCCCTCCGCGGTGGTGCTGGTGGACATCAAAAAGGAAAAGATCGCGGTCAACGAGGCCAGACGCCTCAAGATACCCATCGTGGCCATCGTGGACACCAACTGCGACCCCGAGGGCATCGACTATCTGGTACCCGGCAACGACGACGCCATCCGGGCCATCCGCCTGTTCACCGGCGCTCTGGCCCAAGCGGCCAACGACGGCCTGGCCCTCAGGGAGCAGCGGGGCGGCGCGGGTCAGGGCTCTGAAAAAGTGCAGATGCCCAAGGATATGCCCGAGCTGACCGTGGGCCGCTCTGAGGAGCAGGAAGGCCCCGAAGTCGTGGTCATCCGCAAGGAAAAAGCGGCAGAGAAAGAAGCCGTAGCCGAGGTTAAAGAGGCCGCAGCCGAAGAGGCCGCCGAGGGCGAAGCCAAGGAGTAATCCCGGCCCATCGCCATCTTTTAGTGCATAGCGGGCCCGCCCAAGGCGGGCCCGACAGCCATAGCTTTCAAGGAGTAGAATCGCCATGAGCATCACCGCCGCCATGGTCAAAGAACTTAGGGATAAAACCAACGCCGGCATGATGGACTGCAAAAAGGCCCTCACCGAGTGTGAAGGGGACATGGAAAAGTCCATCGACTGGTTGCGCCAGAAGGGCCTGTCCGTGGCCGCCAAGCGGGCCGGCCGGGTGGCCAGCGAAGGCCAGGTGGCCAGCTACATCCACGCCGGCGGCAAGCTGGGCGTAATGGTCGAGGTCAACTGCGAAACCGACTTCACCGGCAAGACCGAGGAGTTCGGAGCCTTTGCCAAGGACCTGGCCATGCACATCGCCGCTTCCAATCCCCTGTGCGTGAACGAGGAAGACCTGCCCCCCGAGGTCCTGGAGCGAGAGCGCGAAATTTACAAGGCCCAGGCCCTGGACCAGGGCAAGCCCGAGAAAATCGTGGACAAGATCATCGAGGGCAAGCTCAAGAAGTTCGCCGCCGAGAGCTGCCTGATGAACCAGGCCTTTGTAAAGGACACCGACAAGACCATCGCCGACCTGGTCAACGAGCTTCGGGCCCAGACCGGCGAGAACGTGCAGATTCGCCGCTTCGCCCGTTTCGTGTTGGGCGAGGAGAGCGAGTAGGAGAGGCCGATGACCCCCGCCCCGGTATTCAATAGAGTGCTCTTGAAGGTCTCGGGAGAGGCCCTCATGGGCGGGGGATCCTTTGGCATTGCCCCCCAGGTTCTGGACTACGTGGCCCAAGAGCTGCTCAAGGCCCGGGACCTGGGCGTGGAAATCGGGGTGGTCCTGGGCGGCGGCAATATCTTCCGGGGTGTGAGCGAAAGCGCCCGCCACATGGACCGGGTGCAGGCCGACTACATGGGCATGCTGGCCACGGTGGTCAATTCCATCGCCTTGCAGGACGCCTTGGAGCGCATGGGCGTGCCCACCCGGGTGATGACCGCCATCAGCATGCCCCAGGTGGCCGAGCCCTACATCCGCCGCCGGGCCATCCGTCACCTGGAAAAGGGGCGCATCGTCATTTTGGGCGCGGGCACGGGCAACCCCTACTTCAGCACCGACACCGCCGCCGCGCTCAGGGCCGAAGAGATCGGGGCCGACGTGCTTATGAAAGCCACCAAGGTCGACGGCATCTACGACTCGGACCCGGTAGTAAACCCCGAGGCCAAGAAACTGCCCAAGGTTACCTACGACCAGGTGCTGGCCCAGCACCTGAAAGTCATGGATGCCACGGCCATTAGCCTGGCCGGGGACAACCATCTGCCGGTAATCGTGTTTGACCTGCTGGAGCCTGACAATATTAAGCGGGTGCTGCTGGGCGAAAAGGTCGGCTCCCGAGTGGAGGTTTAGCCATGATCGAAGACGCCAAAAAAGAAGCCAAGGATCTGATGGAAAAGGCCATCGAGGCCCTGACCCGCGACTTCAAGAGGGTGCGCACCGGCCGGGCCTCCATATCGCTGCTGGACGGGGTGCGGGCCGACTACTACGGCGCGCCGACCCCCCTGAACCAGATGGCCAGCCTTTCGGTGCCCGAGCCGCGCCTGATCCTCATCCAGCCTTGGGACGCCAGCACTTGCGGGGCCATTGAAAAGGCCATCCTCAAGAGCGATCTGGGGCTGACTCCCAACAACGACGGCAAGGTGGTTCGCATCGCCGTGCCTCCCTTGACCGAAGAGCGCCGCAAAGAGCTGGTCAAGGTGGTCAAGAAGATGGCCGAGGAAACCAAGGTGGCGGTGCGCAACGCCCGCCGCGAGGCCAACGACCTGCTTAAGGAGTTCAAGAAGGAAGGCGAGATCAGCGAAGACGACGCCTTCCGGGGCCAGGACGAGGTCCAGAAGCTCACCGACACCTATGTGGCCAAGGTGGATGAGGTATCGGCTGAGAAAGAAAAGGAGATCCTGGAGTTTTAGGCCCCTGGGTCTGAACGGTTTCCATGGCTTCGACCTCCCCAAAGACCTCTTCCCTCGACCGGCTGGATCGGTCCGCGTTGCCGCGGCACTTGGCGGTAATCATGGACGGCAACGGCCGCTGGGCCAAGTCCAAGGGCTGGCGCAGGGTGCGCGGCCACGAAGAAGGGGCCGAAAGCGTGCGGGTGGTGGTCCGCTCCTGCCGCAAGCTGGGAATCTCCGCCCTGACCCTATACGCCTTTAGCGAAGAGAACTGGGCCCGCCCCAAGGCCGAGGTGGAAGCCCTGATGCGTCTGCTGGGCCGCTTTTTAAAAAGCGAGCGCCAGGAAATGATCGACCGGGGCATCCGCCTGCGGGCCAGCGGCAGCATCGAGCGCCTTCCCGCCAAAACCAGACAGCTTTTAGAGCAGATCATGGCCGACACCGCTGGAGGCGAGCACATGGTGCTCAACCTGGCCCTGTCCTATGGCGGGCGCCAGGAGTTGGTGCGCGCCGCCCAGCGCCTGGCCGCCAAGGCCGCGGCCGGGGAACTGGCCCCCGAAGACATAGGCGAAGCCGAGGTGGAGGACGAACTCTATACCGCGGGGCTGCCCCAGGTGGATATGCTCATCCGCACCAGCGGCGAGCTCAGGGTGAGCAACTTTTTGCTCTGGCAGATCGCCTATGCCGAGTTTTATTTCATTGACACCTATTGGCCCGACTTCCGCGAGGAAGAGCTGGCCAAGGCCCTTATGGCCTTTGGCGGGCGCGAACGCCGCTTTGGCCAGACCGGGGAGCAGCTAAAAGGAGACAGCGTTTGAGCGAGCCCACCCGCCGCCGGACCATGGAGACCCTGACCGTGCGCGCGGCCACCGGCCTTCCCCTGGCCGCCGGGGTTCTGCTGCTTATCCTTTTCGCACCCTCGTGGGTCTTGGGCCTGCTCATCGCCGGAGCGGCCTGCCTGGGTATGTACGAATACACCCGCATGGTCTTGCCAGGCTCCTGGAACACGGCGGCCATAGCCGGAGTGGCCCTGGCCGGTCTCACCGCCTTGGCCGGGCTGGCCGGAGGAGGCGCGGCCCTGGCCGCCCTGATGCTCTCGCTGGCCGCCCTGGGGCTCATCACCGCGCTCACCGGCTTTGACCTGGACCTCTCCTGGGACAACGCCACCCGGCGCTCCTGGGGCCTGGTCTATGTGGGCGGGCTTTTCGCGGGTCTGTTGGTTTTGGCCGGGCTGCCGGACGGACGGGTGCTGCTGATTTTCAGTATTTTCGTGGTCATCGCCGCCGACGTAGGCGCCTATTTCGCGGGCCACCTGGTGGGTAAACGCAAGCTGGCCCCCTCCATCAGCCCCGGCAAGACCATTGAGGGCGTTGCGGGCGGTGCTTTGGCCTCGGCCGTGCTGGGCGCGGTCTTCGCCGGCCTGTGGCTGCCCGACACCAGCGTGGGCGCGGGTGCCCTGCTGGGCCTGGTGCTGGCCCTGGTCAGCGTGGGCGGCGACCTACTGGAGTCGGCCCTCAAGCGCGCCGCCGGGGTCAAGGATTCGGGCACTATCCTGCCGGGGCACGGCGGAGTGCTGGACCGGGTAGACGGAATTTTGGTGGGCGCAGCGGCCTTCCTGCTGCTGAGGATGCTGCTGTGGGCGTGAAGAAACTGGCCATACTGGGCTCCACCGGCTCCATCGGCAAAAGCACCCTGGAGGTGGTGGCTGCCCACCGCGAACGCTTCCAGGTGGTCAGTCTGGCCGCCGCCCGTTCGGTGGAAGAACTGGCCAGCCAGGCCGCCCTGTTCCAGCCCCAGCTTCTGGCCGTGCTGGACCAGAAGGCGGCCGACAAGCTCAAGGACCTGCTTCCCCCCGGTTTGAAGGCCGAGGTGGTGCACGGGCCCCAGGGCTACTTGCAAGCCGCGGCGGGCAGCGGGGCGGACATGGTGCTCAGCGCCATGGTGGGCGCGGCCGGGCTCTTGCCCACCTATGCGGCCATCAAGGCGGGCATCGACGTGGCCCTGGCCAACAAGGAAACTTTGGTGGCCGCCGGAGAGCTGGTCATGGCCGCCGCCCAAAAAAGCGGCTCAGCCATTGTGCCTGTGGACAGCGAGCACTCGGCCATCTACCAATCGCTGATGGGCAATGACCCGGCTG
>JAHLLJ010000170.1 GCA_020444205.1 Deltaproteobacteria bacterium
GTCTACTCCACCGTGGGCTCCTTGTGCGCCGGGGCCAGCCTGGTGCTTCTGGAGCGCTTTAGCGGCAGCCAAATCCTGGAACAGGCTCGCCGCTACCAGGCCACTAAGTTGGTGTTGGTGCAGGCGGTAATTCCCTGGGTATGGGCTCGGCCGGTGTCCGAGGATGACTGTAAGCACGATTTGGACACCATTGTGGCCGGTAGCGTGCCCTTGGACATTTACCAAAAGTTCCAGGAGCGCTTCTGCGTGAAGGTCCACACCATTTATTCGCTCACCGAGGCCACCATGGCGGTGATGGGTCCCCGACCGGGCACCATGCCTCGTAAGCCCGGCAGCATCGGGGTGCCCATGGAGCATCCCGACCCCGCGGTGGCCAACCAGGTATGGATCGCCGACGACGCGGGCAATGAGGTGGAGGCGGGCAAACAGGGCGAGATCATCATCAAGAACCCGGCGGTGATGCTGGGCTATTACAACGATCCGGCCAAGACCGAGGCCACCAAGATCAATGGCTGGATTCACTCCGGCGACATCGGCTACCGCGATCAGGACGGCTACATCTTTTTCGTGGGGCGCAAGAAAGAGGTGATCCGCCGTAGGGGCGAGCTGATCAGCCCCACCCAAATCGAGGCGGTACTAAACACCCACTCGTCGGTGGAGGAGTCCGCGGTAATCGGGGTGCCCTCGGAGCTGGGCACCGGTGAGGAAGAGGTAAAGGCCTTCGTGAAGCTGAAGGACGGCGCTCAGGCCACGGTGGAGGAACTGCAGGAGTATTGCCGCACTAAGCTGGCCGATTTCAAGGTGCCTCGCTTTATCGAGTTCAAAAGCGAGTTCGCCAAGAGCGCTGTAGGGCGCATCAAGAAGGAGGAACTCAAAAAAGCTAACGCATAACAAATTTAGGTGGTTCCGGAAGCTGGGGTAGTTGTCCGGGGCCAAAGAACCCGCACGGCGCGTAGGTGCTGAAAATTTTCGCGCCGAAAAACCTGAAATGGAGGGAATTGGGTCATGAAAATCTTTAAATCCACACTGCTGATGGTGGCGCTGGCTGCGCTGCTGGTCGCGCCCCTGGGCTCGGCCATGGCCGCCGACGAGATTAAACTGGGCACCATCTTCTCCCGCACCGGCCCCTTGGCCAACCTGGGCCTGGACTCCTGGCGCGGCGCCGAGCTGGCCCGCATCGTCCAGAACCAAAAGGGCGGCTTGTTGGGCAAAAAGATCGTTTTTATCAACGGCGATGCCCCCAACCCCAAGGCGGCGGTGAGCGAGACCGAGCGCCTGTGCACCGTGGAAAAAGTGCCGGTGATCCTGGGGTCCTTTTCCAGTTCCATAAGCCTGGCGGCCAGCGCCAAAGCCAACCAGCACAAGGTCATCTACTGGGAGCTGGGCGGCGTGGGTGACAAGATCACCGAGCGCGGCCTGAAGTACGTGTTCCGCACCTGCCCCACCGGCTCGGACCTGGGCCGCGACCAGCTTCGTTTCGCCCTGGGCGAGCTGGCCAAAAGGATCGGCAAGAAGCCCGCGGACATGAAGGTGGCCAGCATTTATGAGGACTCCGCCTATGGCACCGCCTGCGCGGCGGGCATCCGCGACCTGGCCGAGAAAAAGGGCATCAAGCTGGTGGTGGACGAGGCCTACAACCACAAGGCCACCGACCTCTCCTCCCTGGTTATGCGGGTCAAGGCGGCCAAGCCCGATGTGATCCTGGAATCCTCCTATGAGAACGACGCCATCATGTTCTTCCGCCAGGCCCAAGAGGCGGGCCTCAAGGTTCGCCAGTTCGTGGGCTCCGGCGGCGGCATGAACCTGCCCGGCTACCAGAAGGCCCTGGGCAACGCCACCAGCGGCTACGTCTGCAACGTGGGCTACCCCGGCTACAACCTGAACCCCGCCTACGCCAAGGGCATCAAGGAGCTTGAGGCCCTGTACACCAAGACCTTCGGCGAGAAGCCCAACAGCGTGTTCTCGGTGATCAACTACATGGGCACCATGGCCCTGTGGGACGTGATCAACCGGGCCGGTTCCCTGGACCCCGAGGCCCTGGTCAAGGCCGCCCGGGCCACCGACATCCCGGCGGACAAGACCATCCTGCGCTTTGGCATCAAGTTCGCGGGACCCGGCAGCAAAAACATGGGCCAGAACATCCTGGCCCGCTACTTCATCTCCCAGTGGCAGGACGGCAAGCTTTGGATCGTCAGCCCTGCCGCCGCCGCCACCCCGGGGCGTTCGCTGATCGTGAAGTAGGTCCTGTCTTAAATGCATAGATGCCGGGCGGGCCCATGGCCGGTCCGCCCGGCAACCAAAATATGCACTGGGGAGTGCGGGCAGGCGGGGTGCTTAAATGGTTTTTCTGCAAGTATTGATCAACGGGTTGTTCCTGGGCGGGGTGTATGCCCTCATCAGCCTGGGGCTGACCTTGATATTCGGAGTTATCAGGGTGATCAACTTCGCCCATGGCGAAATCCTGATGATCTCCATGTATGCCTCTTATTTTTGCTTTTCGCTGCTGGGGCTCGATCCCTACCTCAGCTTGATTATCGTCATCCCGGGCATGTTTTTGATGGGCATGTTTATTGATCAGGTGATCATCCGGCCTATCCGCAACGCGCCCGCGTATATGCAGATCTTCGCCACAGTGGGCCTGTCGGTGGTGATGATCAATCTGGCCCTGGTTTTCTTCAGCGGCGACTACCGCAGCATCAACCTGGCCTTTGCCAAGCAGGTGGTGCACATGGGAGACATAGGCATCTCCCTGTCGCGCTTTATCGTGTTTGCCTCGGCCATCGCGGTGGCCTGGCTGGTCTGGCTGTTCCTGGGCAAGACCGACATGGGCAAGCAGATAAGGGCCATCGCCCAGGACCGCGACGCGGCCCGGCTCATGGGCATCAACCCCAACAAGATCTACATGATCACCTTTGGCCTGGGCTGCGCCATGGTGGGCCTGGCCGGGGGGTTGATCATGCCCCTGTACTACGTGTTCCCCTCGGTGGGGGCCTATTTCGTGCTCACCGCCTTTGTGGTGGTGGTGCTGGGCGGCCTGGGCAACATGGTGGGAGCCTTGTTGGGCGGCCTGATCATCGGGGTCATCGACTCCTTGAGCGGCTTCTATTTGGATCCGGCCCTCAAGGAGATGGTGTACTTCGTGGTGTTCCTGGGAGTCCTGCTGCTTAAGCCCTCCGGCTTGATGGGCATGATCGGGGCCGAAGAGATGGGGCTTAAGTGATGCTGGGTTCGTACTTCAAGAATATAGGTGCTCCGGGCGTCTACTTCCCCAGCCTGATCCTGCTCGCCTTTCTGGCGGTGGCGGCGTTGGTGCCCAACGAGTTTTATCTCAACCTTTTCTTCATGATCTTCATGTTCGCGGGCCTATCCGGGGCCTGGAACCTCATCGGCGGTTACGCGGGGCAGATATCCCTGGGCCATGCCGCCTTCTACGGCGCGGGGGCCTACACCTCGGCTGTGCTGTTCGCCAAGCTGGGCCTGCCCCCGATCCTGGGCATGTTCGCCTCCATGGGCGGGGCGGTGATCTTGGCCCTGATCATCGGCTATCCCTGCTTGCGCCTAAAGGGCCCCTTCTTCACCCTGGCCACCTTGGCCGTGGCCGAGGTGTTGCAGCTTTTGGCGGTGTACTTCAGAGGCCTCACCGAAGGCTCCGAGGGCCTGTCCATTCCCTATGAGCCGGCCTGGTACAACCTTATCTTCGAGTCCAAGAACGCTTACGCGATGCTGGCCTTTGCCTACATGGTGCTGGTGCTGGTGATAACCCTGGTCCTGGAGCGCTCCAAGCTGGGCTATCAGCTCACCGCCCTGCGCGACGAGGACCAGGCTGCCGAGTCCCTGGGAGTCAACACCTCCCGGGCCAAGATCGCGGCCTTTGTGCTCAGCGGAGTGCTCACCGCCTTGGGCGCGGTGATCGTCAGTCAGTACGTGCTGTTCTTGGAGCCACATTCGGACTTCTCGGTGAACGTGTCCGTGGAGCTGGCCCTCATGTCCATGGTGGGCGGGCTGGGTACCGCGGTGGGTCCCCTGATCGGCGCGGCGATCCTCATACCATTGGGCGAGTTCCTCAGGGCCTGGATCGGCGGCGGCATCCAGGGCCTGCACTACGTAATCTACGGCTGCATCCTCATCCTGGTGGTGATGTTCATGCCCCACGGCATCAAGGCCCTGGTGGAGAACAAGTACCAGGCCCTCATAGCCCTGTTGCCCAGCTTCGGCTCGGCGGCGCGGCCCCAGCCCGAGGAACAGGTGCAACTGCATTTTGAGTCGCGCGAGGCCAGTGAAACCGGTGGAGAACGTCCGCTGATCGCCGCTTACGGGGTCAGCAAGGACTTCGGCGGGCTCAGGGTGCTCAGCGGCATCGACTTTGAGGTGCGGCCAGGGGAGATACTGGGCATCATCGGCCCCAACGGCGCGGGCAAGACCACCTTGTTCAACGTGATCTCCGGGGTGTACCGGCCCAGCAGCGGCCGGGTGGAGTTCGACGGCCAAGACATCACCCAAGTGCGGCGCATCCATCAGGTGTGCCACCTGGGCATGGGGCGCACCTATCAGATCGTCAAGCCCTTCGGCAACATGACCGTGCTGGACAACGTGATGGTGGGAGCCTTTTGCAATCAGGGTGCTTCGGCCGAGGCCAGGGAGATCGCCCTGGAGGTCTTGGAGCTGGTTGGCCTGTTCGACAAAAAGGACCTGGAAGCCAAGTCACTGACCCTGGCCAACATGAAGCGCCTGGAAATGGCCCGGGCCCTGGCCACCAAGCCCAGGCTGCTGCTGTTGGACGAGGTGATGGCCGGGCTCAACCCCAACGAGATCGACGAAGCCATAAAGCTGATTCGCAAGATTCGCGACTACGGCATCACCGTGATCGTGGTGGAGCACGTAATGCGGGCCATCATGTCCCTTTCCGAGCGCATCATGGTGATCGCGCAAGGGGAGAAGGTGACCGAAGGCGAGCCGCGTGAGGTGATTGCGGATCAAAGAGTGATCAAAGCTTACCTGGGGGACGGTTTTGAGCTTGCTTGAAATAAAGGATGTCTCCGTAAAGTATGGCGACCTGGTGGCACTGCGCGACGTTTCGCTTAGCATCACCGAAGGCAACATCGTGTCCCTGGTGGGCTCCAACGGCTCGGGTAAGACCACCCTTATCAACACCCTGTCCGGTCTGGTTGATTGCAGCCAAGGCGCCATCTTGTTCAACGGCCAGCCCATACAGGACATGCCCGCGCACAAGCGGGTGGAGCTGGGCCTGGTGCAGATACCGGAAAACCGGCGCCTGTTCCCCTACATGACCGTTTTGGAAAACCTGGAGATGGGCTCCATGACCCATCGTTCCAAGGACAAGCGCCAGGAGAACATCAAGAAGGTGATGCACCTGTTCCCCATACTCTCCAAGCGCTCCAAGCAAATAGCCAACACCTTGAGCGGCGGAGAGCAGCGCATGCTGGCCATCGGCCGGGGGCTCATGTCCGACCCGGAGCTGTTGATGCTCGACGAGCCCTCCATCGGCTTGGCCCCCATTGTGGTGCAGGAGATTTTCAAGGCTATTGCCCTGATCAACGAGCTGGGAACCACGGTGCTGTTGGTGGAGCAGGACGTCAACGCCTCGCTGAAGATATCTTCCCACGGCTACGTCTTGGAGAACGGTGAGATCACCCTGTCCGGCCCGGCTGATGAGCTGCTCAACAGCGACCGGGTGCGTGAAGCCTACATGGGCCTTTAGCGGACGCCGGGAAAAGGAGCGCAAAGTGGTCATAGATTTTCATCACCATTTGTTCAACCGGGACTGGATTCCGGAAAAATTCTGGACCGATTTGGTGGGCCGGGCGGTAAATGTGCGGCGGCTCAACGGCCAGGAGACTGATCCCGAGGAAATCGCCCGTAGCATGTCCGACGTGTTCACCGACCTGGACGGCGACCGGCTGGCCGCGGACATGGAGGAGGCGGGCATCGCCTACACCCTGATCATGCCCCTGGACCTGGGCCTGGAGCTGGGCGAGTGCCCGGTGAGCATCGAGGAAAAGACGCGGCTTATCGTGGAGGTGACCCGCCGCCATAAAGGAAAGATCGGCTCCTTTTTCGGGATCGACCCCCGCCGCGAGGGCGGGGTGGAGCTTTTTGAAAAGGCGGTGCGCCAGTGGGGCATGCTGGGCCTGAAGCTGGACCCGGCGGCGGGCTTCTACCCCAACGAGCCCATGGTCTATCCCTATTATGAAAAGGCCAGCGAGTTGGGAGTGCCGGTGCTAATGCACACCGGGGTGGCCATCCCGCCCTTCCGCAACAAGTACACCGATCCCATCTATCTGGACGACGTGACCTTGGACTTCCCGGAGCTTACCGTGGTGGCGGCCCATGCCTCCTTCGGCTGGTGGCAGCAGCTGGCCTTTTTGATCAGCAAGAAAACCAACCTGGTCACCGACATCAGCGGTTGGCAGCCTTTGGCCACCAAGGACTATGGCCTGTTCTGCCGCTACCTGCGGGAGATGGTCTCCATCGCCGGGGCGCCCAACATCCTGTTCGCCAGCGACGGCCCGGCTTTCAACCTTTACGGCATGCGCAACAAATGGTGGGCCCAGTTGTTCAAGGACCTGCCGGAAAAAGCCCCCGAGGGCATCACCTTCACCCGGGATGAGGTGGACATGATCCTCTACAAGAACGCCCAGCGCATCCTGGGGCCGGTGGGTGAAAAATAATTCCTCGCACCGGTTCGCCCGGCGCATCACACAGCGAGTCATACCGACAGCAAGGGAATGAACATGAGTAAAATAGCCATCGTCGGAGTGGGACAGTCGTCGTTCGTTCGCGGTTATCCCGGCTCCATCCGCGAGCTAACCTTTGAGGCCTATTCCGAGGCCATGAACGACGCGGGCCTGACCAACGACCAGATAGGGGCCACGGTGGTGTGCTCGGCCCCGGAGTATGACAAGCAGCGCTCCCCAGCCGGGGTCATAGCCGAGTACTGCGGCCTGAACCCCCAGCCCACCTTTTACACCGAGTCATTGTGCTGCTCCTCCACCACCGGCCTCAGGCTGGCCTATTCTTTGGTGGCCAGCGGCATGCATGACAGCGTAATGGTGCTGGGCTTCCAGAAGATGAGCGAGATCACCAGCGCCGAGAGTCAGGAGCGTATGGGCCGGGGCGCGGACATCCAGTGGGAGAGCCCCTTTGGCACCATGATGCCCGCTTACTACGCCATGTTCGCCCAGGGCTACCTGGACCAATACGGAGCCTCCGAGGAAGACCTGGCCCTGATCCGGGTGAAGGCGGCCACCTACGGCCAGCTCAACCAGCGGGCGGTGTACCGCAAGCCGGTGGAGCTGGAGCAATGCCTGGCGGCGGACCCGGTGGCCTCGCCGCTCAAGGTCATGGACTGCTGCGCCAACGCCGACGGCAGCTCCTGCGTAATCGTGACCAACGAGGAAAAGGTCAAACAGTGGGGCGTGGCCGAGCCGGTGTGGATCAAGGGCCTGGGCTCGGCTTCGGCCCCGGTGAACCTGGCCCTGCGCGAAAGCTTCTCCAGCTTCGCGGCGGCCACCGAAGCGGGGCGCCAGGCCTACGCCATGGCCGGCATTACCCCCAAGGACATCGACGTGGCCGAGGTGCACGACTGCTTCACCATCGCCGAGAT
>JAHLLJ010000171.1 GCA_020444205.1 Deltaproteobacteria bacterium
GGAGACCATGGCCCTGGTGGCCCCCAGCCAGGCCACGGTGCTCATCACCGGCGAAAGCGGCACCGGCAAGGAGGTGGTGGCCCAAATCCTCCACCAGAACTCCCCCCGGTCCGATGGGCCGCTGATCAAAGTGAACTGCGCGGCCCTGCCGGAAAATCTTTTGGAAAGCGAGCTGTTCGGCCATGAAAAAGGCTCCTTTACCGGAGCCACCAGCCGTAGAGAAGGCCGCCTGTCCGCCGCCGACGGAGGCACCCTGTTTTTGGACGAGGTTGGCGAGATGACCCCTGCCCTGCAGGCCAAGCTCTTGAGGGCCCTGCAGGAAGGTGAATACTCCCCGGTGGGCAGCGACCGCACCTATCATGCCGACGTACGAGTCATCGCCGCCACCAACCGTGACCTGGCCGCCGCCGTACCCAAGGGGGAGTTCCGCGAAGACCTTTACTACCGCCTCAACGTGGTCAACCTGGCCATGCCTCCCTTGCGCGACCGTGGCGAAGACGTGCTTCTGCTGGCTGAAATTTTCCTGCGCCGCTTCGCCCATGAGAACCAGAGGGAGATAAAGGGCTTCAGCCCCGAGGCCCGTACCCGTCTGATGAGCTACGCCTGGCCGGGCAACGTGCGTGAGCTTATCAACGCGGTGGAGCGCTCGGTTATCCTGGCCCAGGAACAGACCATCGGCGTGGGCGAGCTGCTTTTGGGCATGTCCACCC
This sequence comes from Deltaproteobacteria bacterium, assembly GCA_020444205.1. Taxonomy (GTDB): domain Bacteria; phylum Desulfobacterota; class Desulfarculia; order Desulfarculales; family Desulfarculaceae; genus Desulfoferula. The sequence goes on from JAHLLJ010000171.1 coordinate 711, forward strand.
CTGAATCGGCCAGCGACTCGGCCCTGCACCCAGGCCTCACCATCCGGGAGGCGGAGCGCATGCTCATTGAAAAAACCCTGGAAGCCACCGAGGGCAACCGCACCAGAGCGGCGGAGATGCTGGGCATTACCCGCAAAACCCTGCAGAACAAAATCAAGGAATACGGGCTTCCCCCCGCCTGAGGCGGCAGCACCCCAAACCCCGCGCGATTAAATAAATTTTGGGTTTCATCCCAGGCAAGGGGCACCTATAATGCCCCCATAGGGCGTTGTGCGCAATCTGCCTAGGCAAAAGCAACCCATCTGCCGCTTAAGCCGAACAAGCCGGGAAGTATCATGACCTATCCGGAACGCATAGTCTTTGTGGCATTACCGCCCAAAATGGTTCAGGAGGCGTCCAACTGCCTACGCCGGGATGGGAGCGGCCAAGCCACCTTTTCCAGCGTAGACTGGCCACAGGCCGATAATATCGCGCAAAAACAACCCGACCTGGTGGTTATGTACGCCGAAGACCGGCAAAAGGTCTTGAGCGCTCTTGAGGAGCTGCATGGCCAAATCCCCTACCTGCCCATCATCATAATCGACCCCGACCCCAACATGGAAAAAGCCATGGAACTGCTGCGGGGCGGCGCGGCCGATTACTTGGGGCCTCACCAGTTGGATCACCTTGGCGCGGCGGCAATGATGGCAGTGAATCGCCGAGTGTCGCGGGCCCACATGCTCTCAGCCAGCGAAAACCGCTACCGCACCCTGGTGGAAACCATGAGGGACGCCATGGTGGCCATTGACAACCAAGACCACATTACCTTTGTCAACCCAGCCATATGCTTCCTGTTGGGCTACACCAAGGAGGAGTTGCTGGGCGAGGATGTATATATACTCTTCGACGAAGCCAACAGTAAAATTCTGGAAAAAGAACTTAAGAAAAGAAACAAAGGCCATTCATCCTCCTACGCGATCGAGGTTAGCGCCAAAAACGGTGAAAACCTCCCCATTCTCACCTCGGCGTCGCCGTTGCTGGACCCGGAGGGCCGAAAGATCGGCTCCATGGCCATCTACACCGACATGAGAGAGCTAAAACGCATGGAGGGTGAGGTGCGCCAGGCGGCCAGCGAGTGGCGCCAGTGCTTCGACGCCCTGGAAGACATGGTGGTGGTCGTAAGCAACGACTGCAGGATTCAGCGCTGCAACAAGGCCCTGAGCAAATACCTGGGACTTAGCTTCGAACAAATAATAGGACAGCCCTGCTACCGCATAATGCACGGCACACAACAACGGCCCGATGATTGCCCGCACATACAGGTAATGGATGAGGGCAAAGCCAGCTTACAAGACTATCTTGACCCGAGGACCGGTAGGTTGTTTTCCCTTACCGTATCTCCCATTTCTTCCGACGACGGCGAGGTAACCGGCTCGGTGCACCTTTACCGCGACATTACCGAGCATCGGCGTCAAGAGCAGGAGCGCATTAAGCTGAACCAAGCCATGACCGAAGGCTTGGAAGCCACTACCATGGCCCTGACCAATATGGTGGACAGCCGCGACCCCTACACCTCGGGCCACAGCCAGCGGGTTGCCGAGTTGGCGGGCAAGGTCGCCGCTCATATGGGCATGGGCAGCGACGACCTGGAAGGCATTAAATACTGCGGTCTGCTGCACGACATAGGCAAAGGGGCTATTCCCCTGGACATCCTCAACCGGCCCGGCCGCCTTACCGAGCACGAGTTGGGCATCATCAGGGAGCACCCCACCACCGCCTACCGCATTCTGGAAAACATATCCTTCCCCTGGCCCGTGGCCAGGGTGGTCTACGAGCACCACGAACGCATAGACGGCTCGGGTTATCCCCAAGGGCTCACCGGCGATCAAACCCACCCCTGGGCCAAGCTCTTAGCGGTGTGCGACGTGGTGGAGGCCATGACCAGCCACCGGCCCTACCGCCCGGCCCATAGCATGCATGACGCCTTTGCTGTGCTAAAAGAGGGTGCCGGCACCCTCTTTGATTCTGAAATCGTCAAGGCGGCGGTGGAAGCACTGAGTAGCGACGACCGCAGGGTAATGGTTGTGGACGACGATCACGGCGTGCTCAACGTTTATACCAGCTTCCTCAAGCGCGCGGGCATGGAAGTGTTCAGCTACGACGACCCCAAGCTGGCCCTGGAGGCCTTTGAAAAGAACCCCACCTCCATTCTGGTAACGGACTTGAAAATGCCGGGGATCAACGGCCTGGAAGTGCTCAAGGAGGCCAAAAGAATAAAGCCCAACGTCGAGGTCGTGGTAGTCACCGGGCACGGGGACAAGGAAAGCGTGGTGGCGGCCATGCGTATGGGCGCCTCTGACTATTTGGAAAAGCCGGTGCAAATGGCGGAGCTGCAAAATGCGGTGGAGCGGGCCCGCCAGCGGTATCACTAGGGCGCTTGGGTCTGTTGTCTTAAATGCCTCGCCTTAAACCGGCCCAGCCGGGCGCGGGCGCAGCCGGAGTTACCTAGAGGCCCAAACGTAGCCGTCGGCCGTATGCCGGTGGCCGGCACAGCCTGTTTAAGCGAACAGATCCATTTGCCGGGCCCGCCGGCGGCTCACCACCCTTTCGCGCTGCAAGGCCCCGGTGGGGATGTCCCCCACCAAAGGCGAGGCTGCCCGCGGCCCGCCCACTCCGAACAGATTGCGGGCCTTAGCCCTGCTCAGGAACAGGCTCTGCCTGGCCCGGGTCATGGCCACGTAGAGCAGGCGGCGCTCCTCGCTCATTTCCGAGGGTTCACCGTTTGGCGGCTGATAAGGCAACAGCCCCTCCTCCACCCCCACCACGAACACGGCGGCAAACTCCAAGCCCTTGGCAGCGTGCATGGTGAGTAGGCTCACCCGCTGGGCCTTGAAGTCCAGGGGATCGGTTTCCCCCAGGGGCTCTTGCCCGGCTACTTGAAAAGGCACTCCAGCCTGGGCTAGAGCCTGGGCCAGAGGCGCGGCCTGGGCGTGTAGGCGGTAGAGCACCGCGATTTCCCGGGGGGCCAGCTCCCCCGCTTCGCCGCGCTCCACCTGACGCGAGTCCAGCCCGCCGGTGAGCTCAATGATTTTGGCCGCCACCCAAGCTGCCTCGGCCTTGGGGCTGGCCAGCTCGGCCCACACCGGCTTGACCCCGGGACCGTCCTGAGCGCTAAGGGACAGACGGCCTGGGTCGGGGTCGGCGGACAACAGCCCCTGGGCCGCCTGCAAAATGGCCCCGCCGTTGCGGTAGTTGCGGGTCAGCCCCATTTCCCGGACGCCGGGGAAATCCTGGGCAAAGCGCAAGAAGCCCTCGCGGCTGGCTCCCCGAAAGCCGTAGATGGCCTGGTCCGGGTCACCAATGGCGGTAACCGTTGCACCGTCTGCCAACAGATGCTTTAACAAGGCCACCTGGGCTGGATTGCTGTCCTGGTACTCATCCACCAGCACGTGGTCGAATCGCCCGCCCCAGGCCCGGGCCAGGTCCGGGTCATCTTCCAGGGCCAAAACCGCGCGGCGCACCAAGTCGTCCAGATCCAGGGCGCCCCGCAAAGCCAGGGCGCTTTCATAGGCCCGCCACAAGGGCTCCAGCTCCGGGCCGGGCTGGGGCCTAACCTGTTGCTTCAGGCGAGTCAGGGCCATCTCCGCCTTTGCGGGCGGCAACTCCAACTCAGCGGCCAATTCCTTGATAATGGCGGTACGCTCATCTTCGCTCAGCACCAATAGTTCGCTGCCCAGAGATTGGCTCAATATCTCCCGGCCCAAGGCATGGAAGGTGCTCACCTTGACCAGGGCAGCGGCCGGGTTCTCCTGGGCCAGGCGCGCGGCCATCTCCCCGGCAGCCTTGCGGGTAAAGGTGATCATCAGCACCCTGCCCGGGGCCGCGCCCTCTTCCACCAGGCCTACGGCGCGGCGCACCAAAACCCTGGTCTTGCCCGCGCCGGGTCCGGCCCGCACAATGAGCGGGCCGCCGCGGTGGGCCACTGCTTTTTGTTGTTCGGGATTCAAGCTGTCCGCCGCCTCGCCGGCCATAGACAGCAGCGGGGGGGTGGGCTCAGGCTTTTTCAGGGCTTTTTTTTTAGCCTTGCGGGGGGTGGCTTTTTTCTCGCGCCACAGGCTTCCTTGGCCCTTGAGCTGCTCGCGCTCCTGGGGAGTGAACAGCTTGACCACCCCGAATTGACCGTCAAAGCCGCCCTCCAGCACCACCTCGCCGGAACGCATGCGCCGCACCGCTTCGGACAGCACCGGGCCGCCCACCCGTTCCAACTCATCCAGAGGGGCCTGGCGCACAATGAACAGCTCAGGCCCCAGCTCGGCCAACAGCTCTTCCACTGCCTTGGTCACTCCCTTGGTGGCCGGTCCCCGTTGCATCACCTCGCCCACCACCTCGCTCAAGGGCACCACCGACTCAAAGGCGAGCGCGCGGTCAGGGCGGTATCCCTCGGGGCGGTCGGCCAGCGCCTCCACCCGGCTCAGCACCCCCACGGTAAGCGGTTTGCCGCACTGGGGGCAAAGGCCACCCAGGGCAATGGTCTCGCTGGGCTCCAGGCACACCCCGCATTTGCGGTGGCCGTCCAGGTGATACTTGCCCTCGTGGGGGAAAAACTCCAAGGTACCGGCCAGCCCTTCGCCGTCCGGGGTGTTTATGGCGCGGGCCAGAGCGGGAAAATTGGGCTCGCAGGCTAGTAGGTTGGCCTCGCGGGCCAGCTTGGCCGGGCTATGGGCGTCGGAGTTGCTCACCAACTTATAGCGGTCCAGGGCGCTGATGCGCCAATTCATGGGCGGGTCCGAGGACAGCCCGGTCTCCAGGGCGTGGATGTGTCCGCTGAGATCGTCGAAGCATTCCTCCAAGGCGTCGAAGCCACTCTTGGAGCCGAACAGGCTGAACCAAGGGGTCCATACGTGAGCTGGAATAAAGATGACATCCGGGGCCTCGTCCAGGCACAGCTCCAGCAGATCGCGGGTGTCCAGCCCCAAAATGGGCCGCCCGTCACTGGTGATGTTGCCCAAACGGTCCAGCCGGGTGTTGATGCGCCGGGCGGCATCAAAGTCCGGGACCAGGATCAGGGAATGAACCTTGCGGGTAACCCCGTGGCGCTTGTAGATGGTGCTGATCTCGCCGGAAAGTAAAAAACGCACCGGAGCGCGGCAGGGTCCGGGCACCTCTTCGCTTAGGGCACCGGCCAAGTCGGGGCCAAGCTGGTAGGCTCCGTCGCCGGTCTCCACCAGCTTTTCTTCCAACTCGTCCAGCCAGGCGGGGTGAGTGAAGTCTCCGGTGCCCAAAAGGCCGATGCCCTTGCGCTGGGCCGCCACCCACAAGTTCTCGGGGTTAAGGCTCTTGGCCGTGGCGCGGGAGTAGCGCGAGTGTATGTGCAAGTCGGCGATCAACATGGCTCAACAGGCTAGCGCGGAGATGCCCTGGAAGCAAGTGGACAATTGCTTTGCAGTCTTTGCAGCCGATTTTAAGAAAAATTTGCATTCTCTTGTGTCGAATTCCGGTCAGTGCTAAGATTCCTTATCCAGCTTGGAGCGGACCATGCCTTTATCACCGCCAAATATTTACCAAATCTTTGCCTCTGCGGGCCTGATCCCCTTGGTCCGTCCGGTCGAGGCTCCATGAGCGACGCGTCTCTACCACGGGTCAAACCTCACGCCAGGGTGCTGGTAGTGGAGGACGACGGCGACTCGGCCATGCTTTTTGCCGCCCTCATGGAGTCCGAGGGCCACGAGGCGGTGAAGGTGGCCAGCGGGGAAGAGGCCCTTCGGTGCCTTGACGAGGACGAGGACTTCGACCTGGTGCTTCTGGACTTGGTGCTGCCCGGAGTGGGTGGCTGGGAGGTGCTGGAGCATATCAAGACCGACGGCAAGCTGCGCTACGTGCCGGTGGTGGTGCTCTCGGCCCTGGATGACAAGGCCACCACCATCAAGGCCTTGGAGCTGGGAGCTGAGGACTTTCTCACCAAGCCGGTGGATGTGGAGCGCATGCTCTCCCGGGTGCGGGTGATGTTACGCATCCGCAGCCTGTACGAGGACCTCATCCACGAGCGCTCCGGCCGCCAGCACGCCCAGCGCAGCCTGGAGATGCGCCGTTACCTGAGCCAGGTTATGGGTGGCTCCAACCAGGTGCAGGAGTTGGCCGATGTGCTGGAAAACGTGGTGGACACCGACGCCACGGTGCTCCTGGAAGGTGAAAGCGGCACCGGCAAGGGCCTGTTGGCTGAAACGGTGCACCGTTTCTCCCGGCGCAGCAAAGGCCCCATGGTGGTGGTCAACTGCTCGGCCTACCCCGAGACTCTGCTTTCCTCCGAGCTTTTCGGCCACGAAAAAGGCGCCTTTACTGGGGCCATCCGGCGCAAGACCGGGCGTTTCGAGCTGGCCCACGGGGGCACCATCTTTTTGGATGAAATCGCCGAGATCAGCCCCTTGACTCAGCTAACCCTGCTCCGGGTTATCCAGGACCGCCAGTTCGAGCGGGTGGGCGGCGAAAAGACCATCACCGCGGACGTGCGAATGCTGGCCGCCACCAACAAGCCCCTGGCCGGCATGGTGGATAAGGGCCTGTTCCGCGAGGATCTGTTTTATCGTTTAAACGTGGTGCGCTTGGAAGTTCCGGCCCTGCGCGAGAGGCCCGAGGATATCCCCTTTCTGGCCAACAGCTTTTTGACCAGCCAGGCTGAAAACCTCAACAAGACCATCTACGGTTTTGAGCGTGAAGCCCTGGCCAGGCTCATGTCTTATGCTTGGCCGGGCAACGTGCGCGAGCTGAAAAACGTGGTGGAGCACGCGGCGCTGATGTGCCGTGAGGACGTGGTATGCCTGGCCAATCTGCCTTCGCGACTTGCCGGGGACAAGGCCATGGGGCCGGGAAGCGGTGCCGCCGCGCCGGTGGGGCGGCTGTGGGACAACGAGCGCGAGATCATCGCCCA
>JAHLLJ010000172.1 GCA_020444205.1 Deltaproteobacteria bacterium
GGAAGCTCGTACTCTACCAGCTGAGTTATGCCCGCTCATCCCAGAAGAAGGCACCTTAACGCCACGTCCTCTCTGGAGGACCCCGACGCTTTAGGCCGCCTTCCTCTGAAAGCACCCGGCTCCATAAGAGCCGGTTGTGACATATTATATGGTAAAAAATGCCAGGCGCAATAGCTAATAACCAGCAAACAGTGGGCGTTGATTTTTAGCCTGGTCCCTGCTATTGGTGGGGACGGATTTTACACCAACCAGGGGAGGCTGACCATGGTCCCACCCGCCGCTTCACCCGAGCTGCAACCCACCGGGCTTCAAAGCCTCCTCGCCGAGGTCATCAACCCCGGCCTTTGCGTTGCTTGCGGGGCCTGCCTGGGTTTGTGCCCACACTTGATATTCATGGACGGCCAGGTGGCCGCGCCGGATGCCTGCGGCTTAAACAGCGGCCGATGTTGGAGCTTTTGCCCCGTGGCCCAGCGGGAAAGCCTGCCGGAGAGCCAGGGGCCCATCGGCCCGGTGCTGGGGGCCTGGCAGGGCCGGGCCACGGCCAAGGACCTGGAAGGCCGGGTGCAATACGGCGGCGTGGTCAGCGAGCTGTTGGCCCTGGCCCTGGAGCAGTCCATGGTGGGCGAAGCGGTGGTCACCGCCGCGGGCCTCAGGGGCGCGCCTCAGGGCATCCGGGTGACCGAGCGCACCGGGGTACTGGGCGCGGCGGGCTCGGTCTATGCCGGGGGCGGAGCCCTGAGCAGCCTCAACCAGGCCCTGGCCGAGGACAGCGACCACCCCTTGGCCGTGGTGGGCCTGCCCTGCCAGGTACAGGCGGTCCAGGCCATGAAAAGCCCTGAGCAACATCCCCAAGCCGCCGGGCGCATCCACCTGGTAATCGGCCTTTTCTGCACCATGAACCTGCCCTGGCGGGGCCTGCGCAAATTGCTGGCCCAGCATGGGGTGCACACCACCCTGAGCCGGGCCGACTTTCCGCCCCCACCGGCGGGCATCTTCCAGGCCTGGAGCAACGGGGCCTACCACGAGTTGCCCTTGGATGAGGTGCGCGCCTTGAGCTACCCCGGTTGCGCCGGGTGCCCGGACTTAACCAGCGAGGGCGCGGATCTGAGCGTGGGGGCCTGCGAGGGCAGAGAGGGCTGGAACACCATCCTGGCCCGTACTCACGCGGGGGCCGGGCTGTTGGAGCTGGCCGCCGGCAAGGGACTGCTGGAGCTGGAACCGGCTGATCCCGCCTCCATGGAGCATCTGACTCAGGCGGCCACGGCCAAGCGCAACCGGGCCGCCGCCAGCGAGGAGCGCCGCAATGGCTGACGTAAGCAAGCTTACCCCCGGCCAAAAGGTGCTCTTGCAGGGCAACGAAGCCATTGCCCGGGGCGCGCTGGAGGCCGGAGTGTCCCTGGCCGCGGCCTACCCGGGCAACCCCAGCAGCGAAATTTTGCAGACCTTGGCCGAGTCGGCCGAGTCGGCGGGCATCTATGTGGAGTGGTCTACCAACGAAAAGGTGGCCCTGGAGAGTGCCGCGGCGGCCAGCTACGCCGGGCTCAGGGGCATGGCCTCCATGAAGCAGAACGGGGTCAACGTGGCCCAGGATTTCATCTGCAACATCACCATCAGCGGCTCCCAAGGCGGCCTGGTGCTGGTCACTTGCGACGACCCCTCGGGGGTGAGCTCCACCAACGAGCAGGACGCCCGTTTCATCGCCAGGCTGGCCTGTTTGCCCCTGTTGGAGCCGGCCACCCCGGCCGAGTGCCTGAGCATGACCAAGCTGGCCTTTGAGCTGAGCGAACAGATCGGCAACCTGGTGGTGCTGCGCGGCCTGGCCCGGCTAAGCCACACCAGGGCCGGGGTGACTCCGGGCGCGTTGCCCCAGAGCAGGCCCCGTCCCCATTGGGACCCCAATACCCGCTGGTTCACCATTCCGGTGGTGCCCCGCCATCAGGTGATGCTGGACAAGCTGGCCCAGGCCGGGGAGCTGCTTACCGCAGCCGGGCTCAACTATTATGAGGGACCTCTGCGCCCCGAGCTGTTGGTGATCGCCAGCGGCTCCAGCCGTTTGTACGCCGACGAGGCCCGGCGTCTGGTGGAGGCGCCGGAGCGGGTGGGTATCCTGCACCTGGGCGCCACCTGGCCCCTGGACCAGGAGCTTATCCTGGAAAACCTGGGCCGGGCGGACAAGATTCTGTTCGCCGAGGAGGTGGACCCCCACCTGGAAAGCGGGGTCAAGTCCATCTATGCCCAGCACGTGCGCGAGCTGGGGCTCAAGGATTTCTTTGGCCAGGAGACTGGACACAAGCCGCCCCTGGGCGAGTTGAGCCCCAGCCGAGTGGCCGCAGCCATGGCCGATATCCTGGGCCTGCCCTGGCAAGAGGCGGACCCGGAATACCTGGCCAAGGCCCAGGCAGCCCAGGAGATGGTGGCTCCGCGTCAGGTGGGTTTTTGCCCCGGCTGTCCCCACCGGGCCAGCTATTGGTCCATGAAACAGGTGCTGGCCGCCGACGGCCGCGAGGGCATCGTGTCCGGGGACATCGGCTGCTACACCATGGGGGTGCTGCCCACCGGGTTTCAGCGGGTCAACGCGGTGCACTGCATGGGCTCGGGGCCGGGCATCGCCTCGGGCCTGGGCAAGCTGCGCGGCCAGGGATTCGACCAGCCGGTGATATCGGTGGTGGGCGACAGCACCTTTTTCCACGCCGCCCTGCCCGCCTTGGTCAACGCCCGCTGGAACAACAGCGACTACGTGCTGGTGGTTTTGGACAACTCGGCCACGGCCATGACCGGTTTCCAGCCCCACCCCGGCACCGGCTCCACGGCCATGGGCCAGGCGGGCACCATGGTGGATGTGGAGCAGATCTGCGCCGGGCTGGGCCTGCCCTACACCGTGTTGGACCCCTACGATCTGGAGGCCACCCAGGAGGCGCTCTACGACGCCTTGCAGGTCGGCGGCGGTCTCAGGGTGCTCATCTTCCGGCGCACCTGCGCCTTGGTGCAAAACAAGCGCGGCGGCCATCCCTGGCAAATAAGCGTGGACCCGGATCTGTGCCGGGGCGAGGACTGCGGTTGCAACCGCTTCTGCACCCGGGTGTTCCGCTGTCCGGGCCTGGTGTTCGACCAGGCCACGGGCAAGACGGTGGTTGACGAGGTGGTGTGCGTGGGCTGCGGAGTGTGCGCCCAGATCTGCCCGGCCGGAGCCATCAAGGCCCAGCCCAAGGAGGCCGCGGCATGAAGCAGCTCAAGTACGATCCCCTGGATATCGTGGTCACCGGCGTGGGCGGCCAGGGCAACGTGTTGGCCAGCCAAGTGCTGGGCCGGGCCCTGCTATCAGCGGGCTACGAGGTGACCGTGGGCGAGACCTACGGCCTGAGCCAGCGGGGAGGCTCGGTGATGAGCCAGGTGCGGGTAAGCTCCGGGCCGGTGCTGGGCCCCATGATGCCCGACCACCGGGCCACGGCCATCGTGAGCCTGGAGCCCCTGGAGGCCCTGCGCCTGATCGGCACCTACGGCCATCCCGGGGTGAAGGTGATCACCAACGACCGGCCCCTGCGCCCCTTGGGAGTGCTGGCCGGAGAGCAGACCTACCCCGAGCCCGAGGAACTTAAAGCCACTCTGGAGGGCCTGTGCGCCAAGCTCTACTGGCTGCCCGCCACGGCAGCCGCCCTGGAGCTGGGCAACCACGTCCTGGCCAATGTGGTGCTTTTGGGAGCCCTATGCGGCCTGGACCTGCTGCCCATCGGCGCGGACGAGGTGGAAGCAGCTCTGGGCGAGATGTTCCCGGAAACCAAAATGGCCCCCAACCGCAAGGCCCTGGCCAAGGGCCTGGCCCTGGTAAAAGAGGATTAACATGGCCAAGCCCATGACCGCCGGAGTGCTGCTGTTCCACGAAGTGGAGGTGCTGGACTTTGCCGGGCCTTTTGAGGTATTGGCGCGCTCCACCGACGAGGCCGGGCAGCCCTGTTTCCAAGCTTTTATGTTGGGCCCCACCCCGGAGGTGGAGTGCATGAACCGCCTGGTGGTGCGGCCCCATTTCACCCTGGACGACGCCCCGGACATGGACATCCTGGTGGTACCCGGCGGCCCCGGCGCGCGGGTGCCCGAGAGCCTGGAACCGGTGGTGTCGTTTCTGAAAGAGCAAGCCACATCGGTGAAGGTATTGGCCTCGGTGTGCACCGGATCTTACTGGCTGGCCAGGGCCGGGCTGCTGGATGGCCTAGAGGCCACCACCCACTCCCTGCGCCTGGGGGACTTCGCCGCCTCGTTCCCATCCATAAAGGCAGTGAGGCGCAAGATCGTGGATCAGGGCCACATCATCACCGCCGGGGGCGTGGCCTCGGGAGTGGATTTGGGTTTGCACCTGCTGAAGCGCTTTTATGGCGAGGAGGTCAGGAAGCGGGAGGCGGTGCGGCTGGATGGGCCGTGGGAATGAGCCTGCCGTAGACGTAAAAACGCCCGGACTCCTCGCGGAGCCGGGCGCTGTTTTTTAGGTAGGGCCGTTTAGTTGCGTAGCTTGGCGTTGGCCTGAATGAACTCCACTATCTTGTGGGTGTTGGTGCCCGGTCCAAACACCTCGGCGATGCCCGCTTGCTTGAGGGCCGGAATGTCCTCCTCGGGGATGACCCCGCCGCCCAACACCAGCACGTTGTCCATGCCCTTTTGTTTGACCAGCTTCATCACCTCGGGGAAGAGGTAGTCGTGGGCTCCGGAAAGGATGGACAGGGCGATGACGTCCACGTCCTCTTGCATGGCCGTGGCCACGATCTGCTCCGGGGTTTGGCGTAGGCCGGTGTAGATCACCTCCATGCCCGCGTCCCTCAGGGCCGCGGCGATGACCTTGACCCCCCGGTCGTGACCGTCCAGGCCGGGCTTGGCCGCCAGTACTCTTATCTTGCGCATGGCTCGCTCTCCTTCCAGCCTAAATGGTTGTGGGGGCCTGGTATTCGCCGAACACCCCGCGCAGGGTGCCGCAGATCTCGCCCAGGGTGGTGTAGACCCGCACGCAGCTCAGGAAATGGGGCATCAGGTTCTGGTCGTTTTCCGCCGCCGCCTTTAGCTCGGCCAGGGTGGCGTCCACCGCCTTCTGGTCGCGCTGGGAACGCAGCTGGGCCAGGGCCGCCGCCTGCTCCTCGCGCACCTTGGGGTCTACGCGCAGCAGGCCGCTGGGCGGGGGCTCTTTCACCACGAACTTGTTCACCCCGACCACGATGCGCTCCTCGTCCTCCACCGCCTTCTGATAGTCGTAGGCGGCTTCCTGAATCTCGCGCTGCACGAATCCCTGCTCAATGGCCGACACCGCGCCGCCCATCTCGTCGATCTTGGCGATGTAGTCCTCGGCCTGCTTTTGAATCTGGTCGGTGAGATGCTCGATGTAATAGGCCCCGGCCAGGGGGTCCACCGTCTCGGTGACCCCGGTCTCGTAGCCGATTATCTGCTGGGTCCTAAGGGCGATGGTCACCGCCTCCTGGGTAGGCAGACTCAGCGCCTCGTCCATGGAGTTGGTGTGCAGGCTCTGGGTGCCGCCCAGCACCGCGCTCATGGCCTGGAAGGCCACCCGTACGATGTTGTTCTTGGGCTGTTGGGCGGTGAGGCTGCAACCAGCGGTCTGGGTGTGGAAACGCACCATCATGCTCTTGGGGTTGGAGGCCCCGAAGCGCTCCTTCATTATCTTGGCCCACAGGCGCCTGGCGGCGCGGTACTTGGCCACCTCCTCCAAAAACTCGCTGTGAGCATTGAAGAAGAAGCTGAGCCGCGGGCCGAACTGGTCCACGTCCAGCCCAGCGTCCATGGCCGCCTTTACATAGGCCATGCCGTTGGCCAGGGTGAAGGCCACCTCTTGCACCGCCGTGCTGCCCGCCTCGCGAATATGGTAGCCGCTGATGCTGATGGTGTTCCACAGCGGTACTTCTTGGGCGCAGTAGGCGAAGATGTTGGTGATGATGCGCATGGAGGGCCGAGGCGGGAAGATGTAGGTGCCCCGGCTGGAGTACTCCTTGAGGATGTCGTTTTGAATGGTTCCCCTGAGCTTGTCCGGGCCCACACCCTGCTTCTCGGCCACCGCGATGTACATGGCCAAAAGGATGCCCGCCGGCGCGTTGATGGTCATGGAGGTGGAGACCTTATCCAGGGGGATCTGGTCGAAGAGCACCTCCATGTCCGCCAAGGAGCTGATGGACACGCCCACCTTGCCCACCTCGCCCCGGGCCAGGTCGTGGTCCGCGTCGTAGCCGATCTGGGTGGGCAGGTCAAAGGCCACGCTCAGGCCGGTCTGGCCCTGATCCAGCAGGTAGCGGTAGCGCTGGTTGCTCTCGGCGGCGGTGGCGAATCCCGCGTACTGGCGCATGGTCCACAAACGGCCCCGGTACATGGTGGGCTGCACCCCCCTAGTGTAGGGGTAGTTGCCGGGCAGGCCCAGCTTGTCGGCGTAGTCCTCGCCGGGGTCTTTTGGCAGGTAGACCCGGTCTATGGGCAACCCGCTGATGGTGGAGAACTGCTCTTTTCGTTCAGGGCGTTTGGCCAGCATCTTGTCAACGCCGGCTTGCCACGCCTGAAGTTGTTCAACAAAACTACTCATTATATTCTCCCCCTTACAGAGGTACGTTGCCGTGACGGCGCTCCGGGCGGAAGGTGCGCTTGGTTTTAAGCACCTCTAGGGCTCTAATCAGTTTGCTGCGGGTCTGGCTGGGCAGGATGATCTCGTCGATGTAACCCAACTCGGCCGCGCGGTAGGGGCTGGCGAACTTGGCCCGGTACTCGCTGACCAGCTCCTGGTAGGTTGAGTCCTTGTCCTCGGCCTTGGCCAACTCGTGGCGGAAGACGATGTTCACCGCGCCCTCGGGACCCATCACCGCGATCTCGGCGGTGGGGTAGGCGAAGTTCACGTCCGCGCCGTGGTGCTTGGAGCCCATCACGTCATAGGCTCCACCATAGGCCTTGCGGGTGATGACCGTAAGCAGGGGCACGGTGGCCTCGCAGTAGGCGTAGATCATCTTGGAGCCGTGGCAGATGATGCCGCCATACTCCTGCTGCACCCCGGGCAAGAACCCCGGCACGTCCACAAAGGTGACCACCGGGATGTTGAAGGCATCGCAAAAACGCACGAAACGCGCGCCCTTGCGGCTGGCGTCGATGTCCAGGCAGCCGGCAAGCTGCATGGGGTTGTTGGCCACGATGCCCACCACCATGCCCGCCAAACGGGCAAAGGCGGTGATCATGTTCTTGGCCCAGCCCTTACTCACCTCAAAGAAGCTGTCCGTGTCCACCACGGTCTTGATGAGCTTCTTCATGTTGTAGGGCATCTTGGGGTTGTCGGGAATGAACTCGTCCAACTCGGCCGCAAGGCGGCTGGCCGGGTCGCCGGAGTGCTTTTCCGGCGGTTTCTGCTCGTAATTGGAAGGCAGGTAGGACAACAGCTTGCGCACCATCTTAAGGCACTCGGCGTCGTCGGAGGCCATGAAATGGGCCACGCCGCTCTTGGTGTTGTGCACCTTGGCCCCGCCCACC
>JAHLLJ010000173.1 GCA_020444205.1 Deltaproteobacteria bacterium
CGGTGGTGCCGGAGGTGTACATGATGATCCAGGTGTCCTCGTCGTACACCTTGGTCTCGGGTTCCTCGGGCGAACCAGAGGCGATTAGGCTCTCCAGATGGGTGTATCCTTCCGGGGCCTCGCCCTCGCCGAAGTAGATGTATCCGTTCCTCTTGATGGTCTCGAAATCAGGCTTGGCGTCCATCACATCGGCGGCGAAAGGTTTCTCCACAATAATGGCCGCGGCCTCGGCGTTGTTTAGGATGTAGGTGTACTCAGTGGGGGTCAAGCGGAACATGATGGGCACGGCCACGAATCCGCCCTTGGCGCAGGCCCCGTAAAACTCCATCCATTCCAGGCAGTTGTAGGCCAACATGGCGATGCGGTCGCCTTTTTTCAGCCCCAGGTCGCCCAGGGCGTTGGCCAGACGGCAGCAGCGCTCGTTGAACTCCTTGAAGGTCAAGGAACGGTTAAGATCCGCCACCCCCTCCTTGTCCGGAAACTTGATGGCGTTTACCCGTAGAATGTCGGCCACGGTGAGCCAGCGGTTCATAACTACATCCTCTCCCGTTGGGGTTCAGCCCGGCCGGGGGGTCCCCTCAAACCTCCCCGGCCTATGGGCCTTAGTTATTCGCTCGCCAGTTGCCGGGCTCTAAAGTCCCGGGCTAGAAGCGCCGCGCCCCAGGCGCCGTTGAGCTGAGGACGGGGAGGCAAAAGGACCTCACGTCCCAGCTCCAGGCTCAGCATCTCGGCCAAATAGGGGTTGTGCGCGGCCACTCCGCCGGTCATGACTACCGTGCCTTCCAGGATGTCCATCTCCATGACCCGCTTGACCACCGAGCGGAACAGGCCCTTGACCAGGGCCTCTACCTTTACGCCGTCGCGTATCTTGGACAGCACTTCGGTGGCGGTGAATACGGTGCAATAGGCTCCAAGGGTGGCTTCTTCCGTGGCCTTTTGGGCCAGGCCGTTGAGGCTTTCCAGGGGCAGGTCCAATCTCAGGGCCATCTCCTCCAGAAAAGCTCCGGTGCCCGCCGCGCACTTGCGGTTCATCTTGAAAGATGTGCGCAGCCCCTTGTCGTTGAGTTTGATGATCTTGTTGTCTTGGCCTCCAATGTCCACCACGGTGAGCGCCCTGGGAAAATGGTAATAGGCCCCAGCCGCGTGGCAGGCTATCTCGGTGCGGGTTTCCTGGGCCATGGCCGCGTTTTTGCGGCCATAACCACAGGCGAAAATCCCTTGAATTTCATCGGCGCTCACCACGGCCTGGGCCATGGCCTCTTCCATGCCTTTTGCCGCGCTGGCGGTGAAGTCCACCCCTGAGCGCAATATGGCGCTGCCCAAAAGGGCGCCGCTCTCATCTATGATGGCCGCCTTGGTGGCGCTGGCTCCGATGTCTATGCCGCCGAAAATCATCAGGCGGCCGCTTCCTCGATCTGCTCCACAAAGGCCTCGATGTTGGTCTTGGCCTGCTCGTCGCTGAAGCAACGCAGGTCGTTGAGGTCGCCGTTGATGACCAGAGAAGGCACTCCATGCACCTCGGCAAAGCGCTGAGGCAGGCCGTAGCGGCTGTTGGAGTTGTTGGGGCAGGTCTTGGCATCGTGGAAGATGATGCCCTGGCAACCATAGCGCTCCACGTGCTCTTTCATGTAGGCCTCTTTGTAGGCCTCGTCGCGCACGATGAACAGCTCGGTGTAGGCCCGGGCCATGGACTCGAAGGGCTCGGCCGCGTCGAAAGCGCCGAAAATCCAGGAGTTACAGTAGGTGGAGCAGACGATGGCCGCCTTGAGTTCGTTCATCAGCTCGGCCAACATGCGCAGACGCCCCCACACCGGCATGCCGTCCCAGTACAGGCGCAGGCGCTCGCCGGGTACCGCGGCGTAGCCCTCTTTTTCGCGCTCCACCAACTCGGCCAGCAGGGTGTTGTAATACTCCACCGCCTCGGGGCGGCCTCTGAGCACCACCGCCGGAGCCATGTGGATGGTGTGGTCGAAGAAGTTCATCTGGGCGGGCACCCGGGCGCCATACTCCAGCACGGCGCGCCACTGCTCGGTGCACTGTTTGGACAAACCCACCACCTCGCGCAGGCGGTCGATGTCAAACTTATTACCGCTTACCTGCTCCAGGGTGGGGATCAGGTCTTTGATCTGCTGAGCCACGTCGGCCACCATGTAGTCGCGCACCTCGCCCACGCCCCGGTGGGTGCGAACCCCTATGGCCGGGACGCCAAAGTGACGGCCATACCACTCGAACCAGTCCTGCACGTCGCGGCACTGGTTGGTGTTAAAGACCAAAACGTCTGGCTTGGGAACGCTCTCGATGCCATAGGCCCTTGTCAAGGGCGTGATTCCCTTGAGGAAAGCGCCCACGTCCGCAGTGAGGTAGGAGCAAATGTCCGGGCTATAGCCGATGGCGTTGGCAACCGGTATGGTATCAGTGGCCATGCGGCTGGCGCCTAAAAGCGCGCCGTGGTTCTCGGGGTAGTAGACCTCGAAACCCATGGCTATGAGCAGCTCGGCCGGGCCCACGCTGGTGCACCAGGCCACCTTGGGGCTTCCCTCCTTGGCGGCGCGGTCCAGGGCCATAAAATGGTCGGCCATCAGCTTTTTCATCATCTTAGTTGCTTGAATCGGTGGTGTTTTTTCAGACATGATTCTGTCTCCGGCCAATGCTACACTTTGCCGGCGTGCAAGGCCGGAAACACGGCAAAGTGGGCCAAAAATGGTGGACACGTGGTTACAAGTTAGCTACAATCTAGCTAATCTGCACTATAGGCAGGCCCGTCAGGCTTGTCAAGCGCTAATTTCCGGAGCTTAATCCGGCGCTTAGGGCCGTTCGCCCCCCCTTGCGGAGGCGGTTTCGCGGGCCGGCGTTTAAAGCTCTTATAACAGTCGAGGACACTTTGACCAACGCCCAATTGGACACGCCAGTCTTGATCTTGGGTGGCGGAGTGGCCGGGTTGGCCGCGGCGGTTGACCTGGGCCGCCGTGGTGTGGCCGCCACCGTGATAGAGCGGGAGCCCCGCCTGGGGGGTAGGGCATCTCATTTCTGCTGCAAGGCCACCGAGGCCTGCGCCCGTTGCGGGGCTTGCCGCCTGGGTGAACTCATGGCTCAGGCGGCCAAGCTGCCGCAGATTACCATTTATACCAGTGCCCTGGCCGTGGGGGCCCAGCCCCAGGGCGACGGATGGCAGGTGGAGCTGGCTCCCCAGCCCGGCGGCGAGATTGGCCCGGGCCCGGGCCGTCCCCTGGCCGAGCGCGCCACCCTGAACACCGAGGCGGTGATCCTGGCGGTGGGCGGCGAGGCCTTTAACCCGGCGGGCAAGACCCGTTTTGGCCACGGCCGGGTGGAAGGGGTGTTCAGCGCCCTGGAGCTGGAGGCCATGCTGGCCCAGGGGGCCATCGGCCCCGAGGCCCTGGCTCCGGCCAAGGTGGCCTTTATCCAGTGCGTGGGCAGCCGCGACGCCTCCTTGGGCCGCCTGTGGTGCTCCCGGGTCTGTTGCGGCTATGCCTTGCGCATGGCCCGGGTGATCCGGAGCCTGCTGCCCGAGAGCGAGGTCACCTTCTTCCACATGGATGTGCAGGACTATGGCCGGGCCTGGGAAGACGAGCTGGGCGAGCTGCGCCAGGACATGCGCTTTGTGCGGGCCATGCCCGGCGAGGTGACCGCCGGGGAGGGCGGACCCCAGGTGACCTACGCCCTGGCCGGAGAACAACCTATAAAAGAGGGCTTTGACCTGGTGGCGCTCTCGGTGGGTCTGGGCCCGCCAACCGGGGCCCCTGCCCTGAGCGAGCTTTTCGGCGCGGCCACGGATGGTGACGGCTTTTTGACCGGCCAGGACGGCCCGGCCGGGGTGTTCGTGGCCGGGGCGGCGGCTGGTCCCCGCTCGCTCAACGAATCCATAGTCCACGCCGGGCTGGCCGCTTCCCAGGCAGCCCAGCGGGTGGCCTCTCTCACGGAGGCGCGCCATGGCTAAGGTCAGTCTGGTTTGGGTGGAAACACCGGGCCTCAAAGACCTGGATCCGGTGATGGTGGCCAAGGCCGCGGCAATGGAGCTGGACCAGGGCGGCCTGCTGGAGGCCGCGGTGGTGACCACCTCCCAGGAACAGGCGCCCCAAGCGGTGCGCCAGCGCCTTGTTGGCCTGCCCGTGGCCTGGCTGGAGTTGGCCGATGAGATAGGCGGTGGAACCGAGGCCCATCGCCTGGCCCGGGCGGCGGTGGCGGTGTCGCGTGCCGCCGGGCGGGCGGCCAAGGGCACTCTGCCTCCGGTGTACGCCCCCCAGCCCGCTCAGAGCGTGCTGGTGGCCGGCGCGGGCTATAGCGCCCTGGCCACGGCCTGGGAAGCTGCGGCCCTGGGACACCCGGTCACCCTGGCCACCCCTTTTGAGGCGGCCCACCAAGCCGGGGCGGACGACGACCCCGAGGCGGTGAGCCTGCTGGCTGCTCAGCTTCCGGCCCAGGTGGAGCCTCTGCCCGGCTGCGAGCTTACCCGCCTCACCGGCGGGGCGGGCGGCTTCAACGCCTGGTTGTCCACCAACGGTGACAAGCCCCAGACCTTTGGCGCTGTTTTTCTGGCCCCGCCCGGCGAGCTCACCGTGGGCTGCGAAGTTGACGGCCTGGACCCGGCGCTGTGCTGTCCGGTGAGCGAGCTCAAGCCCGAGGATCACCAGGGGACCGAGGACGGCTGGCAGCACGTGGCCGTGCTGGCCGGCACCGCCCAGGCGGTGCCTTCCTATAGCTTCAGCGCCGCCCTGGAGGCAGCCCTGGTCCTGGCTCAGCGGCCCCGGGTGCAGGTGACTCTTCTGTTCTCCGAAGCCCGGGTGGCCGCGCCCGGCGGGGAAAAGCTGTTCCGCGATTGCCGCGAGGCTGGGGTGCTCATCGCCCGGGTGGCGACCGGCGGGCTCCAAGTGCGGGCCGGGGGCCGCGAGCTGGCCTGGCCCGATCTTCTGTTGGGCGAGGAGCTGGAGCTGGCCCCGGCGGCTATGGTCTTGGCTGAGCAAGCCACGGCCGAATCGCCTGCCTGGCTGGGCAACGATTTATTGATCAAGCCCTGGGATGAGCTGGTTCCGGAAAACCCCCGCTTGGCCGGGGGGCGCACCAGCCGCACCGGGTTCTACCTAACCGGCGCCCTCAGGGGCACCGCGCCCGGCGACACCCGCCGGAGCGAGGCGGCTTGTGCGGCTGCGGCCATGCACGAGGTGCTTTCCGGCAAGGTGGTGCCCATGCCCGCGGTGCGCGACAACTACTGCGCCAGCTGCCTTACCTGCGTGCGCACCTGCCCCCACGGGGTGCCCCGCTACGTGGAGGACCACATCCGTTGCGCCCCGGCTGCCTGTGTGGCTTGCGGGGCCTGCGCCGCCGAGTGCCCGGCCGAGGCCATAACCCCGCCGGGATGGGGCAACCCGGAGATGTTCGCCAGCCTGGAGTGGGGCCTGGCCCTGGCGCCCGAGCCCAAGATGGTGCTGTTCGCCTGCGCCGCCTCGGGCATGCCCGCCGTGGCCTCCCTGTCGGCCCAGGGCCATGAGTGGCCCGCCGGGCTGGTGATCTACCCCCTGGTCTGCGCCGCGCGCATGAGCCAGGTCCTGCTGCTCAAGGCCCTGGAGCTTGGGGCCCGGCGGGTGCTGGTGGCGGGCTGCCATCCGGGCAACTGCCGCTCGGTGACCGGCAACCACAAGGCCATGGCCAAGATCGCCTCCCTGAGTGGTGATCTGGCCGCCCTGGGCCTGCCGCAGGATGCGGTGGAGTTTTTGCCCCTGGCCGCCAACCAGACCAGGGAGCTGGCCCAAAAGGTTGAGGCCATGGCCCAAGGGTTGGGGGAGGACTAAGCATGCGGCTCAACGACTGCGATCCCGGCTTCAAGCATGAAGTGGCCGCCGAGCCTGGTGGAGAGGGCATCCGCGCCTGTTTTGCCTGCGCCGCATGCAGCGCCCGCTGCCCGGTGGGGGCCAACCGGCCCGACTACGACCCCCGCCGCCTTATCCGCCTTACCCTCTTGGGCAGGCGGGAGGAGGTGCTATCCTCCCCGCTGATCTGGCTGTGCTCCTCTTGCTACACCTGCGGCGAGGTTTGCCCCCAGCAGGTGCGTTTCACCGAGGTGCTTACGGCCATCAAAAACATCGCCGCGCGCGAGGGCTATGCCCCGCCGTCGGCCAAGGTGACCGCCGAGCTTTTGGCCAAGCAGGGCCGCCTGCTGGAGGTCACCGAGTTTGAAAACGACAAGCGGGCCGGACTGGGGCTGCCCCCGGTGGAGCAGCACCCCCAAGACTTCCAGGCCATCCTGGGGATCACGCCATCCGAAGACGAGGCCGGGGAGGAGCCGCGATGAAGGCGCTGTTGTTCCTGGGCTGCACCGTGCCGGTGCGCAACCTCAACTACGAGGTTAGTGCCCGCAAGGTGTGTGAGTCCCTGGGGGTGGAGCTGGTGGACGACGCGGCCCTGGCCTGCTGCGGCTACCCTCTCAAAGGCACCGATCAGGCCCATGCCCTGACCATCGCCGCCCGGGCCCTGGCCCAAGCGCGGGCCCACGATCTGCCCCTGGTGGCCCTGTGCTCGGCCTGCGCCGGCACCCTGGCCGAGGCGGAGCATCAATTGGCGCACCACCCAGAGCAGGCCGAGCGGGTAAACGCCGAGCTGGCCCCCCTGGGCCTGGAGTATGCCCCCGGGGTGCGGGTGACCCATTTGGTGCGCTACCTGCTGGAAGAGGTGGGCTTGGAGGCCATCAAGGCCAAGATGACCCGCGACCTGGGCGAGTTCACCTTTGCCCCTCACTATGGCTGTCACTACCTCAAGCCCGCCGAGACCATCGGCGGCCTGGACGACCCCGAGGCACCCACCAGCCTGGGTGAGCTCATCAAGGCCACCGGGGCCAAGGTGGACAACTACCCCAGCCTCAAGGAGTGCTGCGGCGGTGGGGTGCTGGGGGCGGACGAAGAGCTGGCCGGGGCCCTGGCCGGGGCCAAGCTGGCCGAGCTGAACGCCCGGGAGGTGACCGCCATGGTGCTGGTTTGCCCCTTTTGCAACGTAATGTACGAGGGGCAGCAAAAGGCCATAGCCAAGCGCATGGAAACCAAGTTCAAGGTGCCGGTGGTGTACCTTACCCAGATTTTGGGCCTGGGCCTGGGCCTGGAGCCCGGCGAGCTGGGCTTCAAGCTCAACCGCGCCAAGCCCAAGGAGCTTTTGGCCGCCTTTAAATAGTAGGAGGGTGGCGGCGGCCGGGGCTATGCTATAAGAAAAAACTTTTGCCGGTTCTCGGCAAACGGATGACTTAAAAACACCCCCAAGGGGGTTGGCGAGGAGGAAGGCGTCCATGGAAGTAGGCGGCTATAACTTTCCTGACGATCTCTACTATGACCAGAATCATTACTGGGCCAAAGTGGAGGGCGACGTGGTGATCATGGGCACCACCGACCTCACCCAAAAACTGGCCGGCGAAATTACCTTTGTGGACGTGCCCGAAGAGGACGACGAGGTGACCCAGGGCAAGCCCTTCGGCTCCATCGAGAGCGGCAAG
>JAHLLJ010000174.1 GCA_020444205.1 Deltaproteobacteria bacterium
CGTAGCCGCAGACCACGAAGTAGGAGCCCGAGACCAGGCGGTTGGTGGCCCGGATAATGCCGTCCAGGGTGCTCTGGCCGGTGCCGTAGCGGTTGTCGAACAGATGTTTGGTCATGGCGTCGTTCACCGCCACGATGGGATAGGCCAGCACCCCGTCGTTGGCCATGGCCCTGAGGCGGATCACCCCGGTGGTGGTCTCTTCGGTTCCGCCGATGATGCCGCTGATCAGGTCCTTGCGCTCGGAGTGGATCTGGCTTACCAGGTCCGCCCCGTCGTCCATGGTAATGTTGGGCGCGGCGTCGAGCACCGCGTTGAGGTGCTGGTAATAGGTCTCGGTGTCCTCGCCCTTGATGGCGTAGACGCTGATGCCGCTGTTCTCCACCAGGGAGGCGGCCACGTCGTCCTGGGTGGACAGGGGGTTGGAGGCGCAGATCACCACCTCGGCCCCGCCCGCCTTGAGCACCTCGCACAGGTTGGCGGTTTCGGTGGTCACGTGCAGGCAGGCGCCCAGGGTCACGCCCTCCAGGGGCTTTTCCTGTTCGAAACGCTTTTTGATGAGCTTGAGCACCGGCATGGAACGCCCGGCCCACTCTATGCGCAGGCGGCCTTTTTCGGCCAGGGCGTGGTCAGCTACGTCGCACTTCATTATTCAACTCCACTCGAGGGCCTTAGCCCTTGAGGCCAAAGTAATCCTTGATCTTGTCCACCCGGTCGGTCAGCTCCCAGGTGAAGCCCTCTTCCTCGCGGCCGAAATGGCCGTAGGCGGCGGTGCGCTTGTACACCGGGCGCTTGAGGTCCAGCTGGGTGATCATCTGGGCGGGGCGGAAGTCGAACAGCTTGCTCAGGCCCTCGGCGATCTTTTCCTCGGGAATCTTGCCGGTGCCGTAGGTGTTCACCAGGATGGAAACCGGCTCGGGCACGCCGATGGCGTAGGCCACCTGGACCTCGCACTTGTCGGCCAGGCCCGCAGCCACCAGGTTCTTGGCCACGTAGCGGGAGTAGTAGGAGCCCGAGCGGTCCACTTTGGAGGGGTCCTTGCCGCTGAAGCAGCCGCCGCCGTGACTTCCCTGGCCGCCGTAGGTGTCCACGATGATCTTGCGGCCGGTGAGCCCGCAGTCGCCGTGGGGGCCGCCCACCACAAAGCGGCCGGTGGTGTTGATGAAAATCTTGGTGTCGCCGTCAAACATCTCGGCGGGCAGGATCTTCTTGATCACCTCGTCGATAATGGCTTCCTTGAGGGTGTTGTACTTCACGTCCGGGCTGTGCTGGGAGGCCACCACCACCGCTTCCACCCGCTTGGGCATGTTGTTCTCGTACTGAATGGTCACCTGGGTCTTGCCGTCGGGGCGCAGGAAACCCAGGGAGCCGTTCTTGCGTACCTTGGCCAGGCGCCGGGCCAGCTGGTGGGCATAGTGGATGGGCGCGGGCATCAGCTCCGGGGTCTCGGTGCAGGCGTAGCCGAACATGATGCCCTGGTCGCCGGCCCCCTGCTCGCCAAAGAGGCTGGTATCAGCGGTGACGCCCTGGGAGATGTCGGCGGACTGCTTGTCAATGCTGGTGAGTACCGCGCAGGTCTCCCAGTCAAAACCCATGGAGGAGTTGGTGTAGCCGATTCCCTTGATGGTGTTGCGCACTATCTCGGGGATGTCCACGTAGGTGTCGGTGGTTATCTCTCCGGCCACCATGGCCATGCCGGTGGTGACCAGGGTTTCGCAGGCTACCCGGGACTCGGCGTCGTCCTTGAGCATGGCGTCGAGGATAGCGTCGGAAATCTGGTCCGCCACCTTGTCGGGGTGCCCCTCGGTCACGGATTCACTGGAGAACAGGTAGTCGTAACCCATCCCTAAAGTCTCCTTTTTACCTCGTGATTTTAGCAGGGTAAGAATTAAACCACCGGTATGGGGGCTTGTCAACAAATGACGGCGGCGCCGGGGATGGCGGGCGAAACAGGCTGGAATTACTTGAAGGTGCGGGCGCGCAGGTTGGCGGTACCTATGTTGAAAATAACCAGGGTGCGGGCGGTGAAACCATTGCCCTCATTGTCCTTGGCCTTGGGCGGGGAGAAGATCGCCGCCTCACCGGGCTTGAGAGCCGCGGCGACCCGGCGGGGGTCAGTCTGCACCGAGTAGAGCCAATAGCCCAGCACTGAACCCCTTTTCTCCTGGTCCAGGTTGACCACCTCCACCTGGGACGGCTGTGGGTCCATCACCAGGCTGCACTGGCCGCCGGGGGGGAGGGCGCACTCTCCGGCCCAAGCCGGGGCGGCCAAGAGGAAAAGCAGCGACAAGGCGAGGACCACGCGTTTCATGGCGTTACCAACCCAAAGATATTGTTGGTCTTCAATTTTAAACCCAAGCAGCATTACCCGCCAGGCCGCGCCGGCCCCAAAATACAAACCACCGCCACGCCGGAAAGCGAGGCGGCGGCAAAGTAGAAAAAGCGCTAAAAAACTACTGGGCCACGCGCAGGCCGTGCTGCTCCTGGCGGGTGATTTTGACGATCTTGTTGTCCTCGCCCACCAGCACGGACAGGGGCTGGTGCTTGGCCAGCTCGGCTTCGTCCAGCCAGCAGGTGGTGACTATGATCACCTTGTCGCCCGCCTCGCCCTTGCGGGCCGCCGCGCCGTTTAGGCAGATCACTCCGCTGCCCCGGGGCCCGGGGATGATGTAGGTCTCAAAGCGCTCGCCGTTGTTGATGTTGTAGACCTGGATCATCTCGTTGGGGATCATCTCGGCCGCGTCCATGAGATCCTCATCCACCGACAGGCTGCCCTCATAGTGCAGTTCGGCTTCGGTTACCGTTGCGCGGTGCAGCTTGGACTTAAACATATGACGTTGCATGATCGTCCTCGGTTAACCAGCATGTTTAATGCGGGTTAAGAGCATCGTTATCTATCAAACGGGTGGTGCCCAGCCAGACAGCCAAAGCCATGCGGGCCGGGCCTTCCAGGCGGGTCAGCGGCGCCAGGTTCTCGGCGTCCACCACTTCCAAGTATTCCAAACGGGCCAAAGAGGCCCCTTCCACCACCTGGGCGGCGGCGGTCTTAATTTTCTCTACGTCGCGCTCACCGGCCTGGGCCAGCTCCCCGGCCTTGTCCAGGGCCCGGCGCAGGCACAAGGCCTGCTCGCGCTCTTCAGGGCTCAGGTGCACGTTGCGGCTGCTCATGGCCAGGCCGTCGGCCTCGCGCAGGGTGGGCCGCCCGACCACCTTTATATCCATATCAAGGTCAGCGCCCATGCGCTGCACGATTTTTAGCTGCTGATAGTCTTTTTGCCCGAAAACCGCAATATTAGGCATAACCGCGCCAAAAAGCTTGGCCACCACCGTGGTCACCCCGTCAAAGTGCCCGGGCCGGTGGGCTCCGCACAGGCCTTGGCCCAACCCGGAGACGATCACCTTGGTGGCGAAACCATCAGGGTACATGGCCGTGACCGTGGGGGCGTAGATAGCGTCCACCTCGTGCTCAACGCACAGGGCAAAGTCCGCATCCCAGGTGCGGGGGTAGGCGTCCAGGTCCGCGTCGCGGTCGAACTGCAGGGGATTTACAAAGATGCTGACCACCAGGATGTCGGCCTGGGCGCGGGCATAGTCGATCAGGGAGAGATGCCCCGCGTGCAGGGCCCCCATGGTGGGCACCAAAGCAATGCTTTTGCCCTCTGCGCGCAACTGTGCGCTCAGGGCATGCATATCCTCGGGCGTACGTATGACTTGCGGTTGCTTTGGCACGCTCACGTCCCGGTCGCTACTTGGCGATCCAAGCGGTTGCGGTTGAGGCCTTCTCCAGCCTTCGCTTCTGACCTGCCCGTAGCCTGGGGGCTCTCGAGCGGCCGCGCGGCCGGATTCGGCCTGGAAGTTCAATGGCCTTATTCACTAACACAGGCCCTTGAACCTGTCAAATTAAAGATAGAGCTAATTTTGTTGATTGCAAGGGCTAGTTAAAGGGCTTTAGCACCACCTCCTGGCCCGCCTTCAAATCCACCTTTCGCTCCCGCTGAAGGTCAAGGATGTAGATAACCGCGCTCTGGCTGCGCCAACGGGGCTGGTATTCGCGATACACCTCGCCGTCGGGCCCTTGGCGGTACACGTAGGGATCGCCCACCCGTTCCTGCCAACTGCGATTGACAAAGGCCTCCAAACGAAAGCGCAGCTCCTGGGCTCCTGGCGGGGCCAGAAACACTTTTTGGGCCTCGATCTCATATCCGTCGGGCAACTCGGGCTGGCCGGGGGCCGCGGACAGGCGTTGCCAGGAGCCGTCCTGCTGCCTCTGCTGGGCGGAGATCTCCCAAAACGGACCCAGGAAATTGTCCAGGCGCACCCAGGCTCCGGGGAATGGCCCTTGATTGGTCATGGCCCGACGCACTTGTTCGTGGCTCAGGTTGCGCTTCACCTGAATCACCACCTTGGCCGGGTCCGGGCCGGGGTCCACCGCCGGGCCCATGCAGGCCGCGATCAGGGCGACCAAACCCAGGGCCATGAAAATTTGCAGGCGTTGCGTCACAACACACCTCCCCCACCTCTCGGTGGTTATGTCCCCTCTAAACAATATTGTGGCACAGGCGGGCGGAGGGAAACAGAGAATGGATGCATTTGGCAAAGAGATGATATGGGCCAGTTGGCGTGTGCTCCCAGTTCAGGTTTAAAAACCGGAGGCGGACGAGAGAGGACAACGAGTTTTGGAAAGAAAAAAGCCAATGGGATGAGGTCTAGGTCGTGGATGTGAGGGGGCGCAGAGTTAGTTAGCAGCCGGTTTGGAACAAGAGATGATCGCCTAGACGCTCTGCGCGACCGAAGCCACCGGCCCGCCGCGACCTCGGGCGTTTACCGGTTGGGCGTATGACCTTCAGCATAGTTATGCGCTACAAACAGGCGACACCGCCCCAGATGATCTTTTCTCTTTACCTGCCTATTAGCGTGCTGCCCCATAAACGCCGAGGTCTAAGCGATGCCGCCAACGCCGCATGGCGCTTCCTGGCGAAGCCGGCCTAGAGTGGCTCCAGGGCCTTGGTAACCGCCGCGAATTCGGGGATGGACAAGGTCTCGGCCCGGCGGGTGGGTTCCACCTCCGCCTGCTCCAGGGCCTGGGTGATCGCATCGCGCTCCCGGCGCAGCCCCCCGGCCAGGCTGTTGGCCAGCATCTTGCGGCGCTGGCTGAAGGCGGCCTTTATCACCTTGGCGTAGTCCTGGCGGGCCTGGGGGCCCTCCAGGTCCACGAGAGGACGCTCCAGGGGCTCCAAGTGCACCACCTGGCTGGCCACGGCCGGGCGGGGGAAGAACTGATTAGGCCCAACCTCCATGCCCCGGCGCACCGCGCACCAGGTCTGGATGAGCACCGACATGCGGCCCCAGTCCTTGGTCCCCGGCGAGCTGAGCAAACGGTTGGCCAGCTCCTTTTGCACCATCAGGGTGGCCCGCTTCCAGCAGGGCAGGCTGTCCAGGAGATTGAACAATAAGGGGCTGGAGATGGCATAAGGCAGGTTGCCCGCCACCACCACCGGCCCTGCGGCCTCGCGGGCCAGAGCGGGCCAGTCCAAGGTCAGGGCGTCGCCCAGAATGGCCTGCACGTTGCTTACCCTGGCCTGGGACAAGACTTCTTCCAGAGCGGCGAAGATGCCCCGGTCCACCTCCACGGCGATCACCTTGGCCGCCATGGCGGCCAGGGGCAGGGTCAGGGCGCCCAGCCCGGCCCCGATCTCCACCACCGTATCCATGGGTTCGGCCTGGGCGGTGGCGGCGATGGCCTGGGCGGTGGCCGGTTGGGTCAGGTAGTTTTGGCCCCGCTTTTTGCCCGCGTGCAGGCCGTGGGCCTTGAGAATGGCGGCGGGGTGGCTCATGAGTGGGGCTCGGCGGGCAGGGCCCCGCCCTTGGGCAGGCGGCTGATGGCGTCGGCCTCCAGGGGCATGCGGCGACCGGCCCGCAGATGGTGGCAACCGGCGGCGGCGATCATGGCTGCGTTGTCGGTGCACAGCTCCAGAGGCGGCAGGGTCACCCCCATGCCCGCCCCATGGGCGGCATCGGCCATGGCTTGGCGCAGGCGCTGGTTGGCCGCCACTCCCCCGGCCAGGGCCAGGTGGTTCACCCCCCGCTGCTGGGCGGCGGCAAGGGTTTTCTTGACCAGCACCTCCACCACCGCCTCCTGGAACCCGGCGCACAGGTCTTCCATGCGGTAGTCCTCGCCCTGGTTGGCCTCGCGAAAGCGCACCACCGCGCTTTTCAGGCCTGAGAAGCTGAAATCCAGGGTGCCGTCGTGCATGCGGGGGCGGGGCAGCTGGATGGCCGTGGGGTCGCCCTGGGTGGCCATGCGGTCGATGATGATGCCGCCGGGATAGCCCAAGCCGTAGAGCTTGGCTACCTTGTCAAAGGCCTCGCCCGCCGCGTCGTCCACAGTAGAGCCCAGTTCCTCCTGCTGGCCCGGGCCCTGCACCAGGAAGATGGAGGTGTGCCCGCCGCTGACCAGCAGGGCCATGAAGGGATAGGGCGGCGGCTCGGTGGCCAGGCTCAAGGCGGCCAGATGGCCCTCCAAATGGCTTACTCCCACCAGGGGCAGCCCGCGCGACCAGGCCAGGGCCTTGGCCAGGTTCAGGCCTATCAAGAGGGCTCCGATGAGCCCCGGCCCCTGGGTGACCGCCACCCCGGAGATGTCGGCCAGGGTAACCCCCGCCTCGTGCAGGGCGGCCATTACCGTGGGGGCCAGGTTCTCCAGGTGGCGGCGGCTGGCCAGCTCGGGCACCACCCCGCCAAAGGGGGCGTGGTCCTTGATCTGGCTGGCGATCACCGAGGAGAGCACCCGGCGGCCGCCCTTGACCACCGCGGCGGCGGACTCGTCGCAGGAGCTTTCTATGCCCAGGACCAGGCGGCCGGAGTCGTTGTTATTCGTTGCGCTTGCCACTGATGAAGTCAATCGCTTCCTCGACATCCTCGCGGCTGCCGGCGATGAAGGGCACCCGCTGGTGCAGATCGGTGGGATCCACCTCCAACACCCGGCCCTGGCCGGTGTCGGCCAAGCCCCCGGCCTGCTCCATGAGATAGCCCATGGGATTGCACTCGTAGAGCAGGCGCAGCTTGCCCCAGGGCTTCTTGGGGTCCTTGGTGTCGTTGGGGTAAAGGAATATGCCGCCGTAGAGCAGGGTGCGGTGGATGTCGGCCACCATGGAGCCTATGTAGCGCAAGGAGTACACCGGCTTGGTGTCGGTTTTCTGGCGCAGATAGCGCAGATAGTTTTTCAGTTTGTCGTCCCAATAGTCCCAGTAGCCCATGTTGGCCGAGACGATCTTGCCCCGTTTGGGCACCTGGATGTTGGGGTGGCTTAAAAGGAACTCGCCCACCGAGGGGTCCAGGGTGAAGCCGGAGACGCCGTTGCCGGTGGAGTAGACCAGCATGGTGGAGGAGCCGTAGAGCACGTAGCCCGCGGCCACC
>JAHLLJ010000175.1 GCA_020444205.1 Deltaproteobacteria bacterium
CACTCTACCATGAGGCCCATTCATTTCCTAGCCATCTTGTGGTGTTAGGTGGGTGGAGCACTAGAATCGGAACGTTTATGAAAAACAAGAAAAGAGTTGGTGAAAGGAAGAGAGGACAAGGCGCCTAAAGCAATCGCGTAGGTTGGTGTAGAGCGTAGCGAAACCCAACAATTCCTATTATCGCCGCGAGGAGCCCAGCGACGAAGCGATCCCTGCCCGAAGCAGACCGCACGCATATATAACAACCTCCGGCCACACCCAACCCACCCCGCCCTCCTGCATCCAACCAATAGCCGTCATGGCGAGGCCGGGCAGCGGCCAGCGTACGCCGGGACATAGCCGCCTAGTCTGCCCGGCCGTGGCAATCTTCGATTTCCCTCGTCCCCGGATAGCAAAGAAGTAGGTTAAAAGAGTTAGTAAAGGAAAAAAAGGGAATTTATGGCCATGCCGTAGGTTGGAACAGGGGGCGCATTTCGCGATCCCGCAATGCACCTAAAGCCTAGCCATACTTCACTTGATATTAAATAAATTGCTAAATATAATAATCATTATTTTGGAGAGCCAGCAATGTTACAAATCGGCCTAATTTTGGACATTATTGGTGCATTCCTTGTGGGCATCGATGTGATTGGACCAGCCAATTTAATCAAGCTCAACAAATTGTTATTATCGGGTGGTGATGATATTAGCCACAGAACTTTTTTGTCAATGGAAGAAGCCGTATTTGGCGACCTGCAAATCCTAATTGAGGGACTCAGAAAAGTTAAGCAATTCAGACTATTATCTTATTGTCTGATGTTTCCTATTTTTTTAACTGCAATCATTTTTAAATTTTGTTTTAATATGTTGATTTCTTATCTCATCTTTAGATTAACGGAGTCACTAAAAAAACAAGATAAAACCGGGATAAAAATAGTCCCTTTCGCTGGCATACTATTTTTGTTTGTTGGATTTATTTTACAGTTTTTTGGATCGATCCATCAGAATTAGTTTCGCAGTAATACTACGTTTTTATCAAAGCCACCTCTCTATCTCTCTAACTCGCTACGCAACGACCTCAGCATCATCCGCTCATACTGCGCGGGCCACAGCTTGTTGATGAGATAGGTCAGCTTCCCAATAGCCGACAACACCACCAAGCGCTTCTCATCAGCCACCGCCCGGTATAGCGCCTCGGCCACCTCTTCCGGCGTGGCGATTTTCCCGACGGTGGACTGCTTGTGCCGGGTCAGGCTGCCGTCGCCGTCCAAGGCCGCGTGGGCAATGCCGGTGTTGGTGAAGCCGGGGCAGATGATGGTCACCGTGACGCCCGTACCGGCCAGCTCGGTGCGCAGCGTCTCGAAAAGCCCATGCAGGGCGTGCTTGGCCGCGGAGTAGCCGCTTCGGCCATAGAGCGGAGCCACCCCGGCCACCGAGGAGATCACCGCGATCTGCCCGCGCCGGGCCAAGAGGCTGGGCAGGGCCGCCTTGGTGCAGTACAGGCTACCCAGATAGTTCACGGCCATCACCTTGGCAAACACCTCCGCGCTGGTGTCCTTGAACGCGCTGCGGTGGGTGATGCCCGCGTTGTTGATTAGCAGATCAATGCCCCCCAGGCGCTCACTGACTTGACCCATGGCATCTTCACAGGCCGCCACGTCGGTCACGTCGCAGGCCAGGCCCAGGGCCCCGCCTACTTCCTTGGCGACCCGCGCCGCCGCCTCGCCGTCCAGGTCCAGTAGAACCACCTTGGCCCCAAGGGCCGCGAACCGCCGGGCAAAGGCCGCGCCCAGGCCGCCGGCCCCGCCGGTTATCATCACCGTCTTGCCTTGGTAGCTACGCTTGGCCACGGCCGTCCCGCCAGGCCAGGTAATGCTCGAACGCCTCCCGGCTGGTATTGGCCGGGATGTAGCCCATCACCTCTTTGAGCCGGGTGTTGTCCAGCACCGGACGGTACTGCAAAAAGCCCACCTGCTCCGGCCCGTACTGGGTCAGGCCCAGGCGCTTGAGCACCCACAGTGCGCCCCTGAGCAGCCCGGCGGGCAGGGGCAAATAGGTCTTGCCCAGGATGCCCGCGATCTCGCGCATGGTTATGGCCCCGTCTCCGGACAGGTTGTAGATTCCCGTGGCCGTGCTGAAGATGCCCTGGCGGATCACCCCCACCGCGTCCTGATCCCAGATAATGGTAAAGGGGGTCTCGCTGCCTGCCACTCCCAGGAGCAGGGGCTTGTCGAACAGGGCGGTGATCTGGTTGGCCGTGCCTTCTCCCAGGATCACGCCCGGGCGCAGGATGAGCTGCTCCAGCTCGGGGTAATCGTGCCGCCAGCGGGCCAGCATCTCCTCCACCTGGCGTTTGTGGTCTGAATAGGCAAACTCCTTGTTGCCTCTCAGGGCGTCGTCCTCGCTGAGCCAGGGCGGGTTGTCCGCGTGATAGCCATAGGCCGCTCCGCTGCTGGAGTAGATCAGCTTCTGAGCGCCCGCCTCCACACATCCCTCCAGCACATGCTCGGTGCCCATCACGTCCACCTCGTACTCCAGGCGGCGGTCGCTTTTTTTGCCTGGGGTTACCAGGGCGGCCAGATGCACCACCACCTGGGGCTTCTCGCCTTCGATGATCCGGGGCAGGGAGCGGTCGCGCACGTCGGCGGTAAGGTAGGTAACCCCGGGCAGACGGCTCTCCTCGGGCTCGGGCCGCAGATCCATGGCCACGATGCGCTCCAGGCTGCCCGGGTCGGCGGCCAAATTGGCCACCACCTGGCGGCCCAGATAGCCGCCCGAGCCGGTGATGAGCACCGAGGTGGGCTTGGCCGCTTCAAAAGAGCTCATGCCGTGGCCTCCTTAATGGGTTTTCGCGACCATACCGAGGCCACGGTCAGCCCGGAGATGATATGCCACACCCCCCACCAGGCGGTGATGATGGCCATGCCCCCCAGGCCGCCGAAAAAGTCGAACACCAAAATCAGGCCCAGGGCCGAGTTCTGGATGCCCACCTCGATGGCCACGGCGCGCACATCGCGGCCGGGCAGCTTGAACAGGCGGGCGCTGGAGTAACCCAGGCTGAGCGCCATGGCATTGTGCAGGGCCACCACCAGGGCCACCAGGCCCACGTACTTGATGAAGTTGTGCCAGTTGGCTACCAGGGCCCCGCCCACCACCGCCAAAAACACGCACACCGCGAAGATCTTGAAAGGCTTGCGCACCTTGTCCACCAGGCGGGGGGACCAGCGGCCCACCAGCATGCCCAGGGCCATGGGTATGCCCAAGATCATCACAATGGTGAAAAACACATCCAGAGGGCTCAGGCTGACCTCGCGCAGGATCGGCGCGGTGGCCGGGTTCAGGCTGCCCCATACCGCCAGGTTCAGCGGGGTCATCACCACCGCCGCAGCGGTGGACACCGCGGTCATGGACACGCTCACCGCCGAGTTGCCCCCGGCCAGGTAGGTCATCATGTTGCTCAGGTTGCCGCCGGGGCATGAAGCCACCAGGATCATGCCCAAGGCGATGGAAGGCGAGATGGGAAGCACCAGGGTAAGCAAAAAGGTGAAAGCGGGCAGCAGGATGAACTGGGCTCCCAGGCCGATGGCCGGCGCCTTGGGAGATTTAATTATGCGGGTGAAATCGCCCAGCTTAAGGTCCAGGGCGATGCCGAACATCATCAGGCCGATGACCGCGTTGAGGGCCAACAGCCCCGAGGGGTTGAAGTTCAGCCTTACCGCGTCAACCGCCGCCGCGTCCATATCACCTCCCCTTGGGTTCTTGGTGCATGGCCTTGAAATGGATCAGGCCGGGAGCCCACATGTGCTTGACCGGGTCCACCTCCACGTGAATCACCGCGGGCAGGGGTTGCTCCACCGCCGCCTTGAGCGCCTCTTCCAAGCTTTGAGGGTCGCTGGCCTTGGCCCCGAAGGCCCCCAGGGAAAAGGCCAGCTCTTCCCAGGCGATGGGCCCCAGCTCGGTGCCAAAGGTCTTCTCCGGGTCCAGGGATTTCTTGAGCATGGTCTGCACCGGGTGCAGGGCGAAGCTCTGGTTGATCTTGACCATGCCCCACTGCTGGTCCGCGCACACGATGAAGATCACCTTGAGCCCGTGGCGCACCGCCGTCTCCAGCTCCTGGGGATGAAAGCCCATGGCCCCGTCGCCGGTGATGCACACCACCTGGGCTCCGGGCCGGGCCACTGCCGCGCCCAGGGCCTGGCCGGTGCCCGCGCCCAGGTGGCCCATGTGGTGGGTGCCCAACTGGCAGCCGGGGGTGGTGAGATTCACATAAAAGTTGCCCCACACCGCAGTGTTGCCGCCGTCGAACACGTACACCGCGTCCGGGTCCAATACCTTGCCACACACCGCGCCCACCTGGGCGGTCATCAGGGGCGAGCCGGTGTCGTTTAGCTTCTCGTCCAGCTTGGCCCGGTCCTTGGCCTTTTCCTGAGCCAGTTTCTCTATCTTGGCCTGGCGTTCGGCCAGAGGCATGGAGCGGCCCTCAAGCTCGGCGATCAAGGCCTTCATGAACTCCTTCACGTCCGCGGCCACCAAAAGGTCGGCCGGGCGGATGCGCCCCAGAATTTCCGGGTCGATGTCCACCTGGATCATCTTTTGCTTGTCCCAGGGCGCCCAATAGGGCGGTTTGCCCCACCAGTCGGTCTCGCCCAGCTCCGAGCCCAAGACAAGGGCCACGTCGGCCTCGTTCCTGAGGGCGTTGACCGCCTTGATGTGCACCATGGGCCAAGCCAGGGGCGAGTCCTCGCTGAGCACCCCGCGTGCCCCCCAGGAAGTGGTCACCGGCGCCTGCAGCAGCTCGGCCAATTGGGCCAGCTCCTCATAGGCCTGGGCGTGGATGATGCCGCTACCCGCGTGGATCATGGGCAGGGCCGCGTTCGCCAGCAGATAGGCCGCCTGTTTCACCTGCTCCGGGTCCGGGGCCAGAGGCGCGGTGCTCCGGTAGGAAGCCGGGGCGGGCAGGCCCAGGGGCTTGCACTCGCCGTTGATAACGTTCTCGGGCACGTCCAGATGCACCACCCCGGGGCGGCCGTCCCAGGCGGCGCGCAATGCGGCCCTTAAGAGCTCGGGGATGCGCCCGGCAGTGTCGGCGCAGGCCGAGTACTTGGACATGGCCCCTATCACACCCACCTGGTCGAAGCACTGGTAGGCCCCTCCCCGGTCGGGGTAGGTGATGGCCCCGCGGCGGCTGCTGGTAATGAGCAAAACCCGGTTGCCCTCCACCTGTTCCACCGCCACTCCGGCCAGCATGTTGGCAACGCCGGGGCCGTTGGAGGCGATGCACACCCCCAGCTTGCCGGTTAGACGGGCGTAGGCCCCGGCCATCTGGGCGGCCACCGACTCGTGGCGCGGAGTGATCAGCTCCATGCCCTCTTCCACGCAGGCCTTGATCATCTGCAAATAGGTGCCGTCCACTATGCCGAAGATTTTTTCCACCCCCTCGGCCGCCAGCATCTGGGCGATGATCGCCCCACCGGTGGTGTTCGCCATTATTCCCTCCCTTGGGGCGGAGCCAATACCCGCCCGATGAGTTCCACGGTGCGCCTAATTTCCTCGTCCACCACCTTCTTGGTCAGGCGGCCCTTGATCTCCAGGTATTCGCGCATGCGTATTTGGAAATGCCGCGAAACCAGCGAAGCCATGAACACGATGTATAGGCTGTTAATCCAAAAGGCGGCCTGGTTGATTTGCAAGTCAGGCCGCACCAGGCCGCGCTTTATATCTCGGGCCAGAATCGCCTTTAGATGGTCGGCGGTGTACTTCTCCACCTCCAAGGACAGCTTGTCGGCAAAGGGCTCCAGCCCTGCCGAGGACACGTTGAGGTAGAGGATGAGGTATTCGCGGTGCTTGCGGGCAAAGGCCGCGCCCTGGGTGAAGATGTGCTCCAGTTGGCGGTATACGTCCCAGTCCGGGTCCAGGCCGCCGTACACCGCCCGGCGCGAGCGCTCCAGGCCGTCGCGGCAGACGTAGAGGTAGAGCTCCTGCTTGGACTCGAAGTAGTTGTACAACGAGCCCTTGGCCACACCGGCCCGGGAGGCCAGCTCGGCCATGTCCGCCTGGTTGTAGCCCCGCTGGGCGAACAGCTTGGCCGCCTCGCCGAGGAGCTTTTCGCGCTTGGCTGGCTTTATCTTGTCCAGGGTGTCCTTGGGCATGCCCGCCTCCCTCCTGATGACTGACCGCCCAGTCATTATCCTAATCAACTATATGCTTACATGTCAAGTGGGTATTGGGGAGATTCGGCGGGCAGACACGGAGTGGATGTTGAGGTGGAGAATGGCATCTGATAACTCTTTTGGGCGGGGATATACTCTACTCTAATATCGCCCGGAACCAGCCCGATCCCCCCTATCAACTCATAATCCTTTGTCGTCGCGAGGAGCGTAGCGACGAAGCGATCTCTGCCCAAGCAGACCCGCCCGCGCAAGCGCAGATTGCTGGCCAGGGCCAACCCACCGAGCCTTCTAATTCCAGCCGATAGACGTCATGGCGAGAAGCGGCGGAGGCAAGGGTCGGGAAGGTAAAGGCCGTTATCCCGCCGCGACGTGGCCATCTTCCGTTTCCCTCGTCACGCCTCCATTTACCAGACACGGCCGAACCGTCATCCACACTCCGCGCCACTCCCGCTTGGGGGAAGGCGAAGATCGCCACGTCGCATCTTTTCCAAGATGCTCCTCGCGATGACGACTAATTCTGGATGGGAAAAAATCGAGGGGTTGACGCCGATACAAAATAGTCTTTTTCGCGCAGAGATCGCTTCGTTGCGGCCAAGGGCCGCGCCTCGCGACGACAGCGTTTGTTGTTGAAATCAGCGGGAAATGTATGGTCGGGATTTGTCCCCGCCCTCCCCTCCCCCGCGAAACAGCCAGGCTTCGCAGGGCAGGCCAGATCGCACCCCTAGGCTTCCAGGTTAAATTCTTAGCGGGTTTGCCAGGCGTCCAAGAGCAAGGCGCCCTGTGAGTAAGGCCTAGATATTAACCAAGCCAACTAACAATACAGTATCCCACCAGTTGACCTAGCTGCCCTCCATTGCGGCACAGCCAGGTGTTCGTGGGCAAGGCGTCCGGCGAGCGCAGACCGCAGGCGTATTGCTAATACGCCGAGGCCTAAGCGATGCCGGCAACACAGCCCACGGGCAGCTGGCGCAGCCGCCGCCCTAGCACCAACGCACGATCGGAGCCCGCCTCCCCGTAATGCGCACATATTCTTCCTTGGGCCAGCCTAATGCTATTACCGCGTGAATCTTCTCCTCCGGCCTCACCCCAAAGGGCCGCCCCACCTCGGGCTTCTGCTTCAACACCTCCACGGCGAAACCGATGAGACAGGTGCCCAGGCCCATGGCATGAGCGGCCAGGAGCATGTGCCCGGCGGCCAACAGGGCGTCCTCCTTGGGGGTGGAGG
>JAHLLJ010000176.1 GCA_020444205.1 Deltaproteobacteria bacterium
ACCTGGTACACCGCCGCCCCGAAGATGGCCGGGATCATCAGGCGCAGCATGCGCCTGAGGGCTGGGTTTTTAATATCCCACCCGGGCTTGAAGGGCACACCCTTGGCCTTGAGGTAGGGAAGCTGCATTACCAGCTGGGCCACCCCGCCGATAACCACGCCCAGGGCCAGGCTCATTACCGGAGGGTCCACCCGGGGACTGAGCGCCAGGGCAGTGGCGATGATGGTAAGGTTGAGCAGGGCCGGGGCCGCCGCGGGAGCGAAAAAGTGCCCCATGGAATTGAGCACCCCACCGGACAGGGCCACCAGGCTGATGAAGAAAATGTAGGGCAGACACCAGCGGGTCATCTCCACGGCCAGGGCGAAAGTTCCCTCGCCGGGGGTGAAGCCGGGTGCGATGAGACGAACCACTTCCGGAGCGAAAATCACCCCGGCAATGGTCACCGCCAAAAGGGCCAGAGACAGAAGGGAAAAGGTAGAGCGGGCCAGGAGGAAGGCCTCCTCGCGCCCCTTCTTTCTAAGCAGTTCGGTAAATACCGGAATAAAGGCAATAGTTAGGGTGCCTTCGGCAAAAAGGCGGCGCAAGAGATTGGGAATGCGGAAGGCCACGAAAAAGGCGTCCGCCGCTGGGCCGGCTCCGAAAAGGTAGGCGATGACCACATCGCGCACGAATCCGCCGATGCGGCTGGCCAAAGTGGCCAGGCCCACCACCCCCGCTGCCCGGGTCATTTTATGTTGTTCACTGGCTGCTTGCATCAAAACCCCTTGACAGGGACCCCGGCTCCCGTTAAAAGTTTGGGTCTGTCAGGGGCGACGGGCCCCCTAACCGCCCGGAGCCTAAACTTATCCGGAGGATACTCAGTTGGCCAACCATGCTTCCGCCCTTAAAAGGGCTCGCCAGAATGAAAAGCGCAGCGAGCGCAACCGGGCTTATCGTACCCGCGTGCGCAACATGATCAAGCAGGTGCGCCAGGCCATCGAGGCCGGCGACGCCGAGGCTGCCCAGAGCGCCTTGAGCCAGGCCGTGCCGATTATCGACAAGGCCGCCGGCAAGGGCATCTACCACAGGAAGAATGCCGCCCGCAAGATCTCGCGTCTGTCCCGCCAGGTTTCGTCCCTGTAGCGATTCGGCGCTGCTGACCGCTTTTCTTGGCGCCCGGGCCGGTTTTTGCCGGCTCAGGCGCATAAGTCCATAATAAGACGTTCCATGATGACCCGGTCCGCCCCTGGGGAGGACTTGAGGGCCACGTCGGCGGTGAGTACCGCCTTCAGGGCCCCGCTCAGGCTGGCCGGGCTCTCGCGTCTGGCCCGCTCCACCAAGGTGGAGGTGGCCTGGGGAGGGGTGCGCAGGGTGCGCTGCACCTCTTGCGGTCCGCCGCCCTGGTCCAGCACCCGCCGGGTCTCCAGGAGCTGGCGGTACAGCCGGGTGAGCATGGCCAGCACCCGCACCGCGGGCTCCCCCAGGGAGTCCAACTGGGCGTAGCAGCTCAGGGCCCGGGTCAGGCCACCGGCGGCCACCGCGTCGGTGAAGTCAAAGATGGAATAAAGCCGCGATCCCCCCAATACCTGGCGCACCGTGTCCAGGGTGATGCGCTTGTTCTTGCCCACATACAGGGCCAGCTTTTCCAACTCCGAGTCCAGGGCTCCCAGACCCAGGCCGGACAGTTCGGCCAGGTATGCCGCCGCCTGGGAGTCCAGGCTTTTATCGCGCACCGAGGCCCGGCCCTGCAGCCAGGGAATGAGCTGGCGGGCGTACATCTTGGAGAACTGATGCACCTTGCCCGCCTTTTTCAAGGCCTTGGCGAACTTGGTGCGCGAGTCCAGCTTGGCCCCGGTAAACACCAGGGTGGTGCTGGGGCAGGGGTCTTCCAGGTAGGGCAAAAATTCGGCCGCCTGGTCGGCTTTGTACAGATGCACTTCGCTAAGAACCACCAGGCGGCGGGTGCCCAAAAAGGGCAGGGTCTGGGCGCTGTCAAGCACCTTGGAGGGCTTGGCTTCGGCGGCCAGGAAGCGCTCCACGTTGAGCGAGGGATTGTCGCTAAAGGCCGGGGAGGCGATGAACTGCTCCACCCCCTGGATGAGCAGAAAATCCTCTTCACTGAATAGACCATAAAGGGACCCCGGCTCACCCTGGGCCACTTCAGGCCAGGGAAGAGCCGCCGGGTCCCTTTGACGGCTGCCGGAGGCGGTCATGGCACCGCCTCGGCTAGAAGTTCTCGAAGACGCTGTCGTGCAGGGTCTGGGCCAGCTCCTTGGCCAGGGCGGTCAGGGCCACGCGCTTGTTGGAGTCGGTGGCCGTGGGGCTGCTGCTCACGTTGTAGGAGTCGTTTTGCCACAGGCTCTTGTTCTGCCACAGCACCTTGCCGTCGCGGGTGCGGGTCAGCTTGGCCGAGACCCACACCGTGATGCGCCGCTGGCGGCTGGTGTCGTCGGCGGTCAGGGCCACGTCGTTGATCTGCACCCGCTCAACCGTGCCGGTGAGGACCGCGTCGGCGTTGCTCTCAGACACCACCCGCACCATCTGGCTGCGGTTGAACTGCAAGATAACCGCGTCGGTGAAGATCTGCTCGATGCGGATCTCGTTGGTCTTGTTCTTAAAGACCGGAATGGCGATGCTCTTGACGTCGCTGGGCAGGTTGTTCTGCTTGCCGCGGAACTGGTATCCGCAGGCCGCCACCAGGACCGCCAACATCAAAATCCCTGCAATCGAAAGCTTCTTCACCACAGCTTCTCCCTATATGGTCCCGCCGTCCAGACGCATGTATCCGGATCGGCCAGGGCTAGATAACGACATTCACCAGCTTGCCCTGGACTACTATTACCTTTTTCACCGGCCTGCCGTCGATGAATTTTTGCACTTTTTCGTCAGCCAGGGCCGCGGCCTCCAGAGCGGCGTCGTCGGCATCGGCGGGCATGGTCAGCTTGGAGCGCACCTTGCCCTGCACCTGCACCACCACCAGCTTCTCCTCGCGCACCAGGGCGGCCTCGTCCCAGGTGGGCCAGGCGTGGTTGATCAGGTAGCCCCGGCCGCCCATGCGCTGCCACAGTTCGTCGGCGATGTGGGGGGCCATGGGGCTGATGAGCACCACCGCCGCCTCCACCGCCTCGCGCAGCACCGCCGCCCGCTGAGGATCGCCCGCCACCGTCTCGTTCTGCTCCACCAGGCTGATCTGGTTGACCAACTCCATGATGGCCGCGATGGCGGTGTTGAACTGGTACTTGTCTATGCTGTCTTCGGTGACCTTTTTGATGGTCTCGTGGGCCTTGGTGTGCAGGGCCCCCAGCGCCTCTGGCAGTTCGCCTCCGGCATAAGGCTCCACCCCGGCGGCCTGCTCGGCCACGGCCAGGCCCAGGCGCCACAGGCGGCCCAGGAAGCGGCTGGCTCCCTCCACGCCCCGGTCCGACCACTCCAGCTCTTTCTCGGGGGGAGCGGCGAACAGGATGAACAGGCGCACCGTGTCCGCGCCGTAGCGCTGCACCATCAGGTCCGGGTCCACCACGTTGCCCTTGGACTTGGACATCTTGGAGCCGTCCTTGATGACCATGCCCTGGGTGAGCAGGTTGGTGAAGGGTTCGTCCGCCTTGACCAGGCCCAGGTCACGCATCACCTTGGTGAAAAAGCGCGAGTACAGCAGGTGCAGCACCGCGTGCTCGATGCCTCCGATGTACTGGTCCACCGGCATCCAGTAGTCGGTGGGGCCAGGGTCCAGGGGGCCCTGGTCGTAGTGGGGACAGGCGTAGCGGGCAAAGTACCAGGAGGACTCCACAAAGGTGTCCATGGTGTCGGTTTCGCGCTTGGCCGCCCCGCCGCAGGTGGGGCAGGTCACGTTCACCCAATCATCCAGGCCGGGCAGGGGCGAACCGCCGGTCTCGGGAAGCTGGGCATCCAGGGGAAGCACCACCGGCAGGTCGGCCTCGGGCACCGGCACCTCGCCGCACTTTTCGCAATGTATCACCGGGATGGGAGCGCCCCAATAGCGCTGGCGGCTGATGCCCCAGTCGCGCAGGCGGTAGTTGATGGTTTCCCGCCCCAGGCCTTTTTTCTCCAGCTCTGCGGCGATGGCCCGCTTGCCCTCTTCGCTGCTCAGGCCGTCAAAGGACTCGGAGTTGACCAAGGTGCCGTAGTCGGTAAAGGCCTCGGTCATATTTTCCACGCCCACCGGCCCCTCGGGCCCGGCGATGACCTCGACGAGTTCCAGGCCATATTCGGTGGCGAACTCGAAGTCGCGCTGGTCGTGGGTGGGCACGGCCATGACCGCGCCGGTGCCATACTCCATGAGCACGAAGTTGGCCACGTACACCGGGATACGCCGCCCGGTAAGGGGATGGGTGCACCAGGCTCCGGTGAACACGCCTTCCTTGCTCTTGTCGTCGGCCCGCTGGCTGAAGGACTGGCGCTTGACCTTGGCGATGAAATCCTTGACCGCCTGCTCCTGCTCGGTCCCGGCGCTAAGCTCCAGGGCCATAGGGTGCTCGGGAGCCAGGCTCATGAAGGTGGCCCCGTACAGGGTGTCGGCCCGGGTGGTGAACACCCGGATTACCTCGTCGCGGCCCTCGATGGGGAAGTGGATCTCAGCGCCGTAGGACTTGCCGATCCAGTTGCGCTGCATAATCTTCACCGAGTCGGGCCAGTTCTGAAGCTCGTCGAGCTTGCTCAGTAGCTCCTCGGCATAGTCGGTGATCTTGAAGAAGTAGCCGAACAGCTCCCGCTGAGCCACCGGGTTGTCGCAGCGCCAGCAGTTGCCCGCCTCCACCTGCTCGTTGGCCAACACCGTCTGGCAGGTGTCGCACCAGTTGACCAGGGACTTCTTGCGGTACACCAGGCCCTTTTCCC
Organism: Deltaproteobacteria bacterium; assembly: GCA_020444205.1. GTDB lineage: Bacteria > Desulfobacterota > Desulfarculia > Desulfarculales > Desulfarculaceae > Desulfoferula. The sequence goes on from JAHLLJ010000176.1 coordinate 4,834, forward strand.
ACATGCGCACGAACATGAGCTGTTCCCAGCGGTAGTAGCTGGCGTCGCAGGTGGCGAACTCCCGTTGCCAGTCGTGGGAGTAGCCCAGCTTCTTGAGTTGGGAGCGCATGTAGTCGATATTGTCGTAGGTCCACTGGGCGGGGTGGGTGTTGTTGGCTATGGCCGCGTTTTCCGCGGGCATGCCGAACGCATCCCAGCCCATGGGGTGCAAGACGTTGAAGCCCTGCATGCGCCGGATGCGGGCCAGGGTGTCGCCGATGGTGTACACCCGGCTGTGGCCCATGTGGATGCGTCCGCTGGGGTAGGGGAACATTTCCAGCAAATAGTATTTTTCCTTGGAAGTATCATCGCTTACCGCGAAGATACCGTCTTGTTCCCACTGCTGTTGCCAGCGGCTTTCGATGCTTTTAGGGTCGTAGCGTTCTTCCATGGTGATGCCTTGAAAGGGCTTAGAGGTCAGGCGAACCAGGGTTCGCCAGTGGTAAAAAACGTCCGCTTCCCTGCAGGACGTTAGAGCGGTTTTTACCACAGTGTCAGGCACCTGTAAACCAACTTGCCGGTTACGGGGGGCTTGACTGAGGCGCTTTCATCAACCAAGCTGGCACCTGATGTTGAATAGCGGCTCAGTAGGCGCCCCTGGAGAGATAGCATGCTCATTGACGCACACACCCATGCCTTCTTGCCCCAAGACCTGGAAGTCCTGGGCGAACGCTTGGCTTTTTTGGACGAAGACCTGCCCTCATCCAGCCCCCACAAGTGGCAGGTGCATGGCGGAGGCTCGGTGGATGGCCTGATCGAGGCCATGGAGCGGGCCGGGGCGGATCGCTGCGTGCTGCTGCCGGTAACCGGCTCCAAAAGCAGGGTGGGGGAGTTGAACCGCTGGGCCGCCCAGGTGGCCATGGCCCATCCCCAAATCATACCCTTTGGCATCCTGCACCCCCAGGCAGAGCCCCAGCGCCAAATGGCCGACCTGCTGGAGTTGGGGCTCAAGGGCGTGAAACTGCATCCCTTTATCCAGCGCTTTTCCCTGGATCAGCCCGAGGTGGCCGGCCTGTTCAACATTTTGGCTGGCGAGCGCCTGCCGGTGCTTTTGGACACCATCCACACCCAGGGCCTGATGCGCGCCAAGCCCCACTTGGAGCAGGTGCTTAGTTTCTTTGGCTTTTCCGGGTGCGAACCCCACCAGATAACCGCGTTGGCCCACACCCATCAAGAGCTAAAATTCATCGCGGCCCATGGCGGCAGCCTTTATGGCTGGGATGAGTTGGGCGAGCTGCTGGAAATGCCCAACGTGTACTTTGACATCTCCTACCTCAGCGGGATCATCGACCCGCGTCATTTGGTGGAGATAATCCGCAAGAAGGGGCCGGAGAGAGTGCTTTACGGCACTGACTCCCCTTGGCGCGATGCCGTGGCTTTTCGCGAGTGGTTCGAGGATTTGCCGCTGACCAGCGGGGAGAGGGAGCAGGTGGCCGCCGGGACGGCGATGGAGTTGTTGGGGTAAATAATTACGCTAGTTTTAAAGCCTGGGTTTAAATGCTAATTGGATCTAAGCCCCATAATTCTGCTCGGTAGTTAAAATACCTTGCTAGCCTGTAATACCTTGAGGTTAGCTTGTAGTCCCCCTTTTTTAGAAAAGGCTGGTATTGAATATCAATAAATTCGCGTACTGCTATTAAATTGTTTTTTCCGATTGTCTCATTGTCCATTTCTTTGACTGTGCTACCTAAGAAGTCGAGCATGTAATTCCCATCTATATCCCTAATTAACATTTTCCAGCAAAGCTCGGCTATACTTTTGGCTAACTGACCTTGTGTGGTTAGACATGTTTGGTTCCGAACCTGTGCGACAAAATTTATTAGGTCCTTCCCTACAACAATTCGGGGATAATCTGCCACGGAGCTTTCAAGATAATGAGCATTTTCTAAGCCTTGACCGTAAATTTCTCTCCCGACTAGCTTGTCTTGAAAAACTTCGATTGCCGTACCCACCGTTACTCCGCCACGTAAAGGAACTCCGCTAGTCAGGGCGGCTAAGTTAACAGAAGAACTGGCCATTAAAGTATGGAAAACTCCTATCGTGGATGCGCAAAATTCATCGGATAAGTCCAGGGGGACTGAGACAATTATAGAATCGGAGAAAGCAAAAAAGCTGGCGTGGTGTTGTTGTAATGCGAGATACTTTTCCTGCATGTGTGGTGGGATTAGATTGCTTTTTGCGATACGAGGCCTTACACCGTCAAAATAATTTTTGAACCCTTCGCGTAAGGAGGTAACCACAGAATAGGTCTTTTTTAGATTATTGATAAATGTTTGTTTTTCTTCGTCAGTGTTCGGCAGATGTTTCATGGCGCGAAGATGTCCTTTTTGGCCAAGGACATCTAAAAAGGCTATTAAGTAATAACGAGCGTTTATTTCGTCCTCTGCCAATTGGGTCTCTTCCATTTTCCCCCTACATCCTCCCCCACGGATGCGGCAAAAACACACTCTGATACATGTTCAGGGCGTAGCGGTCAGTCATGCCCGCGATGTAATCGGCCG
>JAHLLJ010000177.1 GCA_020444205.1 Deltaproteobacteria bacterium
GGTGCTCATGATTTCCTCCTTACCCTTCGGCCTTCAGCGGCAGGATGGCGTTTTCCGGACAAATCTGGGCGCACAGGGCGCAACCGATGCACTGCAAGGGGTTGATCTTGGCCTGGCCGCCTTCAACGTACATGGCCGGGCAAGCCACTTTGTTGATGCAGTCCATGTGACCCTTGCACTTTTCTTCCACCACCTGGAATATCCGCTTGGTGGGCGGGGCCACCCGGCGGGCGAACAAGGGGCACAGCTCTTGGCTGATGACCACGCTCACACCCTCAAAGGCGATGGCCTCCTCGACGGCCTTCTTGGCGGCGCGCACCTTGAAGGGCTTGATGGTGACCACGTGCTCCACGCCCAGGCTCTTGACCAGAGGCTCCAGGGGTACGTGGGTGGTGGCATCGCCGATGGCCTCGGTGTTCACGCCCGGGTGAGGCTGGTGGCCGGTCATGGCCGTGGTGCCGTTGTCCAAAATCACCAGGGTGAAGTTGTGGTTGTTGTGCACCGCGTTGACCAGGCCGGTGATGCCGCTGTGGAAAAAGGTGCTGTCGCCGATAAAGCTCACCACCTTGTGGCCCGTGGCCCGGGAGATGCCTCCGGCGCTGGACACCGAACTGCCCATGCAGATGAGGAAGTCGGCCGCCTTGATGGGAGGCAGCACCCCCAGGGTGTAACAGCCGATGTCCGTGGGATAGATGGCCTCATCTCCCGCCACTTCCTTCACCGCGAAGTAGGTGGCCCGGTGGGGGCAGCCGGGGCAGAGGTTTGGCGGACGCCCGGGAGGAGTGGGCATGCCGCCCAACTTGATCTCAACCGGCTCGTCGTACTTCAGGCCAAAGGTCTTGGCGATCACCTCACGCACCAGGCGCGGGTTGTACTCAAAGGCCCGGCTGAAGAAGTCGGGAGCCTCGATATCCACGCTCTTGGCCGGGATCTTGCCGGGCGCCTTGCCCACGATCTCCACGGAAATGCCCTTCTCCTGAGCAATGGCGCGCACGGCCTCTTCCAGGATGGGCTCCAGCTCCTCGACCACCAGGACCTTGTCCACGCTCTTGAGGAAGCGGGCGATCTTCTTTTCAGGCAAGGGATAGGTAAAGCCCAGCTTGAACACCTTGACCTTGCTCTTGGCCCCCAGGTCGGCCACCGCGTCCATCACGTAGTTGGCCGCCACGCCGCTGGTGATGACTCCCAGCTTGCCCTTGCCCACGATCTGGTTGTAAGGGCTCTTTTCGCTTATGGCCTGGGCCTGCTTGTAGACCTTAAGCAGGCGCAGATGCAGGTTGCGGCTCACCGCAGGCACGGTGACATACTGCATGGGGTTCTTTTGGAAGGTGGAGGTCTGCTTGACCTTGGCCGGTTTGACAAAAGGCACTGCCTCGCGGGCGTGGTTAACCCGGGTAGTGGTCCTGATCATCACCGGACTGCCCAACTCCTCGCTCAGATCAAAGCAGTAGGAGGTCATCTCCTTGGCTTCGGCCGGGCCGCAGGGCTCCAGCATGGGCAAGCCGCTGAGGCGGGCGTAAAAACGGTTATCCTGCTCGTTTTGGCTGGAGAATAGCGAGGGGTCGTCGGCGGTGAGGATCACCATGCCCGCGTTGACACCCACATAGGCCAGGGTCATCAGGGGGTCGGCGGCCACGTTGACGCCGACGTGTTTCATGGTGCAAAGGGTGCGCACACCGCTGGCCGCCGCGCCGGCGGCACACTCCAGGGCCACTTTTTCGTTGGTGGAGTACTCAAAGTAGTACTTCACCTTTTTGGGGAACTGCTTCCTGAGGCGGTAAAGGGTGTCGGGCACTTCCGAGGAAGGCGTGCCCGGATAACAGGTGGCAAAGGCCATGCCCGCCTCTAGGGCACCGCGCACGATGGCCTCGTTGCCCAAGAGCAGATGCTCTTTCCCGCCTGAAGGGGTCAGCAGTACATCCATGCTTCCACATCTCCGGCCAATATGTTGTTGGTTGTCAGCGTCCGCTCCGGGGGCCCGCCGGGATACAGGCACTCCTTGACGCATGGGCGTGCCGGCACGGCGCTAGATAGTTACAAATTAGCTACAAAGTAACTGTTGTGAATTTAGACGTCTCTCGCCTTGGATGTCAAGGATAAAAGCTATTTACCATAGGAAACCATGGGCCGAAAGTACTTTGGTGCAAGCAAGCCTGCTAATTTGCTAAAACCTAGGAGTGGGATTGACTTATAATAAACCCTAGTTTAAGGTTCAAATTTGTAGCCGATCATCCATTCACTCACACTCTCAGCCAGGTGACGCAATGGCCAAAATTCTTATTATCGACGATGACGACGATTTCCGCGCGGCAACCTCAGCCATCTTGGAAGCCTCCGGGCATGGAGTGCTCATAGCCAGCGACGGCAAGGCCGGGCTGGAAATGGTAAAGGCCGAAGACCCGGACCTGATTATTCTGGACATCATGATGGACTCCATCTACGAGGGCTTCTCGGTGATCACCACCCTTCGGGCCACCCCCGAATACATGGACTTCCGCGACATACCGGTCCTGATGTGTTCAGCAGTAAAGCAGATCACGGGTGAACGTTTCGACATTCCGGCCGAGGCCCGCATCGCCCACGGCGATGAGTTCCTGGATAAGCCTTTTACTTCCGAGATGTTGAACGAAAAAGTTAACAAACTGCTTGCAGTTTAGACTGGTACGGCATGAGCCCGAATCGCCAGGTCCCGCACATCTTGTGCGTGGACGATGACCAGGTTGCCCGCGAATCAGCGGAGTTGCTCTTCCAGCGCTGGGGCTACCGCGTCAGCTTGGCCGATTCCGGCGAGTCCGGCCTGGAAGTCATAGAAAAGGATCCGCCCGATCTAATTCTGGTGGACCTTCAGATGCCGGGCATGGACGGCATCGAGGTCTTGGAGTGGGTGCGTAAGCACCACCCCTCCATCATTTGTATAATGGTGACCGGTCATGCCACCTTGCAAAAGGCGGTGGAGGCCATGAAGGAGGGCGCCTACGATTTTTTGGCCAAGCCTTTTTCCCCGGACGAGATGAAGCTGGCCGTGGCGCGTGGTTTGGAGCGCCGGCAGCTCATCCTGGAAGCGGAAAGGCTCAGGGCTGAAAAGGCCCTGATGCAGGCCAACTTCGTAACCCTGGTTTCCCACCAGATGCGCTCTCCCCTGGCTGCGGTGCGCCAGCTTTTGGAAGTGCCCGCCAGCCAGGCCCTGGGGCCCCTGCCCAAGGCCTATGAGGGTTTTATCAAGCGCGCGGTTGATCGCCTGGACCTGCTGGCCCGCACCCTCAACGCCTGGCTGGCCATGAGCCGCCTGGACCAGGACGGCATTGACAGCCGCAAGTCCATCGAGGACATGGACGCCTTGATGAGAGACCTGGTCCACAGGGCCGAGGCCGATGTAACCGCGGCGGGCCAACACCTTGAAGTAGAGGTCCGCGACGGCCAATGCCAAATGGAAGTAGACCGGGAAAGCCTGTTGGAAGCCCTGTACAACATCGTGAGCAATGCGGTTAAATACAACAGCCCTGGCGGAACCATTATTATCCAGGGAAGCAGGCAAGGCGAAGAGGCCTGCATTTCCATCAGCGATCAAGGGCCGGGAGTGTCCGCTCAGGAAGCGGCCTACATTTTCGACGAGTTTTACCGGTCCCGCCGCAAGGATATAAAGAAAAAGCCCGGCACCGGTCTGGGTCTGGCCATATCGCTAAAAGTGGTACAGGCACACGGCGGAGACATCAAAGTGACCTCGGAATCGGGCCAGGGTGCCACCTTCACGGTTACCCTTCCTTGCCTAAAAAGCTAAGGGCCCGATATCGGTTGACATGGCTGCAAACTATGAATAATATTTGGGCCCGAGCGATGGCTACTTGGGCCCGCGCAGGGATTGTATACATCATATGGTTGTACTCCTTGGACAAATGCCCGGCCTGGACTGGCGACCCTACCCCCACGGCCGGTTAATTTTTAGGCCTACCTTGTGGCTTTATTCACGAAAACAGCCATCAGCGCAAGCGGTTTGCCTTGCTTCTAAGCGCCTGAACTGGAGTTCGTTGGGATGAAACTTGCAAATTTATTAAAAGGCATACGCCTTCCACGCCCGCCCGCGGCGTCTCCGCCGGTCGATTTGGCGGCCCCGGAACGCGTCTATCTGCCCCTTAGACAGCACCGCGGGGCCGTGGCCGAGGCCAAGGTCGAGCCGGGAGAGCAGGTAGCTCTTGGCCAGGTGGTGGGAGCCTCGGAGGAGTTCGAGTCCGCCACTGTGCAGGCCACGGTGAGCGGCGTGGTGGAAGCTATGGTGGACACCGTGGACCCTGCCGGGCAGAAGGTTCCCTCCGTGGTCATCAAAAACGATGGCGCCGACACCTGGGCCGATGAACCGGCGCAGGATGGCGCCCTGACCGAACCCGCCGGGGTCCAGGGCACCCGTCCCAGCCGCCTGCTCAGGCGCTTGCGCGATGCCGGCCTGGTGCGGGCCCAGGTGGAGGGGCGCCCCCTTCACGTGGACCTCAGCCCGCCCATGGCGCCGCAATCATATTTATATATGACCGGCATCCCGGTGGTGCGGCCCGTGGACACTCTCATAGTCAGCGCGGTTGACCCCGACCCGCCGGTCTGTCCCAACCAGTCCTGCCTGGGTCAGTCCACCGAAGAGCTGGCAGTGGGCATAGCCGCCCTTGCGCGTATCAGCGGCGCCAAGCGGGTGATCCTGGCCCTGCCCTCGGGCGTGGAAACCGCGGCCATCAAGACCATGGCCGGGCAGTTTGAGTGGGAGACGGCCTCGGTAAGCCAGACCTCCTACCCCTTTGCCACCGACAATTTGCTGGTAAACGCGCTTACCGGCCGCGAAGTGCCCACTCCTTACGGTGAACCCAAGGACGTGGGCGTTGTTTTGCAGCCCCTGATCAGCGCCATGGACGTTGGCCGGGTGCTCACCAGCGCGCGCCCGGTGATCGACCGCGTGTTCAGCGTGGCCGGCGAGGTGAAAAATCCTCAGACCTTCCGGGTGCGCCTGGGCACTCCCATCAGCGAGGTAATCGCGGCCGCCGGCGGCGGCCCTTCGCGCCCGGGCAAGATCGTGGTGGGCGGCCCCATGATGGGCTTGGCCATCTTCGATCCCGAGGCTCCGGTTACCCGGGCCACCGAGGGCGTGTTCGTGCAGAGCGCGGGCAATGTAGTCTCCTACGCCGACCACCCCTGCATCCACTGCGGGCGCTGCGTGGCGGCGTGTCCGGTAAACCTCATACCTTCGGAGTTGGGCAAGCTTTGCGAGTTCAGGATGTACGAGGAAGCAGCCGAAATGGACTTGATGAACTGCATCGAGTGCGGCTGCTGCGCCTATGTATGTCCGGCCAAGCGGCCCATGGTCCACTTCCTGCGTCACGGTAAGACCGAAGTTCTGGCCGGGAGGATGGAATAATGAACGAAAATCTGCTTACAGTATCCACCTCTCCCCACAAGCTGGGCTGCATGAGCGTGCGCTCCATGTACTTGGAGTACATCATCGCCCTGCTCCCGGCTTTGTTGGTGGGCCTTTATTTCTTCGGCTTCCCCGCCCTGATCACCGTGCTGCTCACCATTGCCTCCGCTGCGGTGGCGGATTTCATCGCCTCCATGATTCAGAAAAAGCCCTCCAGCCTGAGCAACCTGCATGTGCTGTGCATGGGCTTGATGCTGGGCATGATCCTGCCTCCCGGCGCGCCTTGGTGGCTGCCGGTTATCGGCGGGGCCCTCACGGTGTTCTTGGGCATCAGCATCTTCGGCGGCCTGGGCGCCTACCCCATGAACCCGGTGTTGGTGGCCTGGGTGGCCATGTACATCTCCTGGCCAGAGTCCATGAACGCCTTCCTGGAGCCCATGGCCCTGGGCAGCGGCGACGAATGGATGGAAGCCGAAACCCTGCTGATGCAGCTCAAGGGCGACATCAGCACCCTGGAAATGTTTGAAATGAGCAACGTGTGGCTGGGCCAGGTTGCCGGCTTCGTCGGCTCCACCAGCGCATGGGCCCTGTTGGCCGGCGGTGTATACCTCATCATCCGCCGCATAATCCCCTGGCAAATTCCGGTTGGCGCTCTGCTGGGCGCCATAGCCATGGCCCTGCTGGCCACCTACACCGACCCCCGCATCCTCGAGCTGGGCTATGAGGAGTTCGGGGCCAACATGAACGTGGTCTGGTTCCACCTGGGCGCCGGCGGCTTCATGATCGCCGCCTTCTTCCTGGGGCCGGAGCCGGTGTCCTCACCGGTCACCCCCTGGGGAGGCTTTTTGTTCGGAGTGGGCATCGGACTGATGACCATCATTGTACGCACCTGGGGCGGCCTGATTGACGGCGCCTTCTACGGAGTGCTGCTCATGAACGCCGCCACTCCCCTGCTGGACCGTATACGCCCCCGGGTCATCGGAAAGGTGGTGAGCGGTGCGTGATATTATTAAAATGCTGGTGGTGCTCACCGCCATCTGTGCGGTCAGCGGCCTCTCGCTTGCCTTGGTGCACGACGTGACCAAGGAGCCCATCGAGTACAGCCGTCTCAAGTTCGTCAAGGAGCCCGCGGTCAAGGCGGTCCTCAGCGGATATCAAAACGATCCCATCAAGGATCGTCTCAGCATCCCCATGGGCAAGGATAAAAAGGGTAAGCCGGTCAATCTGATCGTCTTCCCGGCCAAAAAGGACGGTAAGACCTTCGCGGTGGCCTTCGAATCCACCGGCTCCGGCTATCACGGCGAAATCGGCGTGATGATGGGCGTGGACCTGGCCAGCAAAAAGTTGACGGGCATCAGCATCGTCAACCACAGCGAGACTCCCGGCCTGGGCGCCCGCATTATCCAGCCCAACTTCACCGACTCGTTCAAGGACAAGCCCATGGACAAAGAGTTGGCGGTGGGTGATATCAACGCCCTTTCCGGGGCCACCTTGTCTACCAAAGGTGTGGTGGCGGCGGTCAATAAGGCCCAAGCCACCTTGAACAAGTACCGCGACAAGATGGTTCAGTAGGGAGCGCGGTCATGAGTGTAGCTAAAGAATTTACCAAAGGATTGTGGGAGATACTCCCACCCTTCCGTCTGGTGCTGGGCCTTTGCCCCACCTTGGCGGTGACCACCTCGGCCGAAAACGGCATGGGCATGGGACTAGCCACCACCTTCGTGCTGGTCTGCTCCAACCTGCTGGTTTCCTTGCTGCGCAAGATCATTCCCAGCAAGGTGCGCATCGCGGCCTATATCGTGATCATCGCCAGCTTCGTGGTCATCGTGGAGCTGATGATGCAGGCCTATGTGTTCCCCCTGTATCAGGCCCTGGGCATCTTTATCCCCCTGATCGTGGTTAACTGCATCATCCTGGGCCGCGCCGAGGCCTTTGCCGGCA
>JAHLLJ010000178.1 GCA_020444205.1 Deltaproteobacteria bacterium
CGACGCGGCCTGGCACGGGCGCAAGAAGTACGAGTCCATCAAGGAGTCCGGGGCCGACGTGGTGGTGGTGGCCTGCTCCAACTGTCACGACCAGCTCATGAAACGTCTGCCCAAGTACTACACCGACTACAAGTACGAGGTTAAATATATCTGGGAGCTCATTGCCGACTGTCTGGTCATCGAGCCTTGGAGCGAGGAGGAAGTCGCCAAGGCCGAGGCTGAGGCCGAGGCCCAATGGGAGCGCCTGGGCGTGGATCTGGATATGGAGTTCTAAAGCGACTTGACGCGCGGCCGCACTGAGATGGCCACGCTAAGTTCGAACCTAGGCCCGGCCCAGCCGGACTTCCCCCAAGGAGGACCGGTTGCGCCGGGCTTAAGCTTCTAAATATATTTCGACTAGGGCCTCACTTGCAATTGACCGGTTTGGGCCTTATGTTTGAAAACATAGACAACCCCTAGCGAAAGGCACTTTAGTCATGATGGAAGTAACCCCCGCGGCCAGTGAGGCCCTCAAGGCGGTGATGGCCGAGAAAAACCTCGAGCCCCCTATCCGCATTTTCCTCCAGTCCGGCTGCGGCGGATCGCAGTTGGCCATGGGTGTGGACCAGGCGCGCGACGGTGATGATCAGTTCGACGTGGACGGCGTGACCTATGTAATGGACGCCAAGCTTACCGAGTTGGTGGGCGACATGAAGTTGGACTACCTCTCCGACGATCAACAGCAAGGCTTCATGCTGTCCAGCTCCAAACCCCTGCCCCAGCCCGAGGGCGGCGGTTGCAGCAGCGGATGCTGCGGCTGCTAAGGCACTTAAGCTAGCACCAAGGGAGAGGATTTCGGTCCTCTCCCTTTTTCAGCCTCTCAAATCCTAGCAGATGATTAGCCTTTAATGGGGTATGATATAAGGCTGAGACCGATCTCACCCCCAAAGGAAATCATGGCGGGGACCGGGGGCCGCCGAACCTTGGTCGGCCCCCCGGGCCTCGCGGGTTAGGAGTTTACATGGCCAAAAAAATATTGATCATCGAGGACGAAAAGCACGTTGCCGAGTACTTGGAGGACATCTTCCAAGACCAGGGTTATGAGACCATGGTGGCCCTGGGCAGCGAGCAAGGCCTGGCCATGGCCGCCGAGCACCAGCCGGATCTGATCACCCTGGATTTGCAGATGCCCGAGGAGCACGGCACTCGTTTTTATCAGCGCTTCCGCAAGGACGAAGCCCTCAAGTCCATCCCCATCGTGGTGATCTCCGGTCAGTACTCCCCCCATCGGGCCATCAATCCGGACAAGGTAGCGGCCATAGTGGCCAAGCCCTTTGAGCCCGCCGAGCTGGCGGCCATCGTGTCAAAGGCCCTGGGCTAAGAACAAACGGGCGCCGCCATGGGCGACAAGATCCTGCTCATAGCCTCCCGCCAGCTGGGCGCGGAGCTGGCCTCTCAGCTTTCCGGCTGGGGGCATACCCCCCTGTTCGCCGCCGAAACCGAGGAGGCTCTGGACCTGGCCTTTCGCCACAAACCGGCCATCAGCATTCTTGACGACGCCTCAAACCCCGGCGATGCCCTGGAACTGGTGCGCCGTTTCAAGGCCCAGCATCCCTGGACCGAGACTATCTTCCTGGCCGAGTTGGCCGATATCGAGCGCGGTGCCCGGGCCCTGGAGTTCGGGGCCAGCGACTACCTTCTGAAGCCGGTGAGCCCCCACCGCCTGGGGGTGGCCCTAAGGCGGGCCCAGGACCGTTTGGTGGTGCGCAAGAAGTTGGCCTATCTCTCCGGCCACCCCCCCAATGGTTCCCTGCCTGCCTCCCTGCCCCCCCTGGGCGAGGAGAGCGCCCGGGCCGCCCGGCTCTACGACAGCCTGCAACAGTATCAACAGCTTTTCGACGAGGTGCCCTGCTACATCTCGGTGTTGGACCACAACTTCACCATCACCGCCACCAACCGCCGCTTCAAGGAGGAGTTCGGCGATTTGGTGGGCAAGACCTGCCACGACGTTTATCAGGGCCGCTGCGAGGGCTGCCCCGACTGCCCGGTGGCCGACACCTTTGTGGACGGCCAGTCCCACCAATACGAGCAGGTGCTAAGGGCCCAGGACGGCAGACGTTTCAACGTACTCACCTGGACCGCCCCCCTGCGCGACGCCCAGGGCGAGATCAGCCAGGTGATGGAGATGTCCACGGACATCACCCAGATCCGCAAGCTGCAGGACCACCTCTCCTCCCTGGGCATGGTGATCAGCTCCATCTCCCACGGGGTCAAGGGTCTACTTACCGCCCTGGACGGGGGCATGTACAAGGTGCGGGCCGGGCTGGAGCGGGGGGACATGGAGCGGGTGGCCAAGGGCTGGGACCTGGTGGAGCGCATGACCCAGCGTATCCGGCGCACCGTGTTGGATATCCTCTACTACGCCAAGGAGCGGGAACTGGACACCGAACAGGTGGAGGTGGCCGAGTTCGCCAAGGGAGTGGCCGTGGCCGGGGAGTATGCCGCCAAGAAGCACGGCCTGGATTTCAAGCTGGTGCTGGCCCCGGACTTGGGGCGCTTTGAGGTGGACCCCAACGCCCTGAACCCGGCCATGATCAATATTCTGGAAAACGCGGTGGATGCCTGCCTGGACGATGAAGGGGACAAGCCCCGCCACCGTATCTTGTTTCAGGTGAGCCGCGAGGACGATGTGCTGGTGTTCGACATAGTGGACAATGGCAAGGGCATGGAGCACCAAACCCTGGAAAACATGTTCACCCTGTTCTTCACTTCCAAGGGCTCGGCGGGCACCGGCCTGGGCCTGTTCATTGCCAACGACACGGTGCAGCAGCACGGCGGCTCCATTACCGTAGACTCCGAGCCCGGCGAGGGCTCCCACTTCCACGTGCGCATTCCAGAGCACCCCATGGCCATGCCCTGGGAGCGGGCTCCGGGACCGCTCACCTCCAAGAATTTGCCGTTTTAGATCAGATCGGATGGGCGGCGCTACGCCGCCAACCCCAGACCAAACCCAGCAGGCACAGCGCGGCCAGGCCCAGGGCGAAGAGCCCGGTGGGGGTGAGCCCGGCGGCCACCACCGCGCCGCGCCAGTCGGCCCGGAAGGGCTCGATGACCAGGCGGGCCACCCCGTGCAACAGGCCGTAGGTAAGCACCACCTGCCCGGCGAAGCGCCTCCGGGACAGCAGCCAGGTCAGCAGGGCGGCGATGATGAACAAGGCAGTGGCAATGTAGAGCTGGGTGGGGTGCAGGGGTATGCCCAGGGGGGCCAGGGAATGGGGGTCTTGGAACACCACCGCCCAGGGACCGTCAAAGGGCCTGCCGTAGCTGTCGCCACTGAAAAAGCAGCCCACCCGGCCCAGGGCCTGACCCAGGGCCAGGGATGGGGCCAGCAGGTCGGCCCAGGCGGCCGCGCCCCAGCCTTGGGCCCGCCCCCGCCAGATGACCAGGGGCAGGGCGATGGCCAGGCCGCCGTAAAAAACCAAGCCGCCCTGCCAGATGAAGGCAAAACGGCTCAGGTTGCCCAGCAGAGGGCCGGGCACCAAAAGCACAAAGGCCAGGCGGGCCCCGGCCAGTCCGGCCAGAACCAGCCACAGGGCCTCGTTCTGGGCGGCATCCGGGTCCAGGCCCAGACGCCGGGCGTTGAACCGCAAAAGCAACAGCCCGGCCAGCACCCCCAGGGCCAGGAGCACCCCATAGGTGTGGATGGGCAAAGGTCCCAGATTGAACAAAATGGGATGCACGGTTAGGGACCTCCTGTGTCGACCAGGGAACTAGTGGCAGCAGGGACCCGAAGGACCGAACTCCTTCTCATTGGCCTTGGCCAAACGGTCCAAAAAGCGGCCCCAGCGGCCCTTGGGCTTAACGCAGCAGCCCTGCTCCAGGAACTTGTCCCGGCAGCCGGAGGCGCAGAAAAAGTAAAGTTGCCCGTCCCGCTTTTCCACGTATTCGGCCCCGTCGGTCTTCACCGGCATCTGGCAAATGGGGCAGGGTTCGGTTTGCTGGATCATCTGGGCCATTTTTCACCTCCTTGGGAGGTGGGGGCCCAGGCTCAAGAGCCCAGACCCCCGGGGGATATGGCTATCATTCAAGGTTGTCGGCCGGGGGAATCACCGGAGCCTGCCGGTAGTAGCCCTGGCCCTGGTTAGGGGTCTGGTTCTGGTTAGGGCCATAGAAACCACGGCCCTGGTTGCCCTGAAAGCTGTTCCCGCCGGGGCAGGAAGCCGGTCCGTAACCACCGCCCTGGTAGTTCGGGCCGTAGGTGTTGCCTTGATACATATGGTAGCCGGAACCCATCATGTGACCGCCCCAGCCGCCACCACCCATTCCACCTCCCCAGGCCATGGCGCCCGCGGCCAGCAGAAGGGTGAAGCTTGCGGCCAGGATGAATGTGGTGGCTCTCTTCATGTCTTTATCTCCTTTGGGGGGTTAGCTTTTGCCTGTCTAAATTGCAGCCGGCGTGCCAACCTCCCTCCAAAGGGAAAAGCTTTTAATTAATCTCTATTAATATAGTAGGTTATGAAGTGGGGCGTTGCAACTTAATCTGCCGAAGGTGTTGATTTGCCGGGTAAATTTTTCGCGGACAAGGCCGGGATAGCGGAGATTTTTCACGGGCACCGGTTTTGCGGCATAATAAATAGAACTGAATCTTTTACCAACCCCGCCAATTTCTCAAAGGAGAGCAAGGCATGGACAAGGCTGCGGACACCCTGGTGATCATATGGTCTTCCCGCGACCGCGAGGTGGCCATGAACATGGTCTTCATGTACGCCAAGAACTCTCGGCTCAAGGGCTGGTGGCCCGCGGTGCGCCTGGTGATATGGGGACCTTCGGCCTCGCTCATCGCCGAGGACGCCGGGCTGCAGTCCGAGCTGGATCAGCTCAAGCAGGCGGGGGTGGAGCTTTTGGCCTGCCGGGCCTGCGCCGACAAGTACGGCGTGGCCCCGCGCCTGGAGGAGCTGGGCATCAAGGTGATCTACATGGGCCAACCGCTGACCGAGTATTTGCGAGCTGGGCTCAAGGTTTTGACTTTCTAGTCTGGCCGCGCCGGTCACGAGTGAAAAGCGCATACCCATAAAGAATCCGGGCTGATCGCCCCTAAATTTTCTTTCGAATACTGAACAGGGAGGATAAACGTGGACGCCCATCAGCAAAAATGGAATGAGACCGTGGCCCAGGGCATCATCGCCTGGCTGGAGAAAAGGCGCATGGCCGGTTCCTACGCCGCCGACGCGGCCCAGGCCAAGCAGCAGATTCTGGACATGATTCCCGCCCAAGGCAGCGTTTGCCGGGGCGGCTCCTGCAGCACCGTGGAGATGGGCCTTTGGGAGAAGATCGAGGCCATGGAGGGGGTCGAGGTCTTCAACCCCTACAAGCCTGGCCTGACCCCAGAGGAGAGCATCGCCATCCGCCGCCAGGGCCTGACCGCCGATGTGATGATCGCCTCCAGCAACGCCATCACCCTGGACGGCCGCCTGGTCAACCTGGACGGCATGGGCAACCGGGTGGCCTCCATGGCCTTTGGCCCGGCCAAGGTGATCCTGGTGGTGGGCATGAACAAAGTGGCCCCGGACCTGGAGAGTGCCAAGGCCAGGGTAAAGAACTACGCCGCGCCGGTTAACGCCATGCGCCTGAACTTGGACACCCCCTGCAACAAAAACGGCCTGTGCGCCGACTGCCGCGCACCCAAGCGCATCTGTAACTTCTGGAGCGTCATCGAGGGCTCCATGGTGCCGAACCGCATCCACGTGATCCTGGTGGGCGAGAACTTGGGCTACTAGAGCGTATTAAGCTATTTAAGCACACCGCCGCCGCGGCCTCGAGCTCCGGCGGCGATGTTTTATTCATCGCGCCCTTTTGCCCAACTCCCATTGTTGCGATAACCTATTAGTAAGCCTTTTGCCCATAGGGAGAAGCCATGCCCGACGCCCCTATCACCCTCGAGGTCTTCAGCGACTACGTTTGACCCTGGTGCTACTTCTGTACCGGGCGTATAGAAAAGCTGGTTGCCGAAGAGAATGTCGCCGTCAAGTGGATCGCCTTTCCCCTGCATCCGGAGACCCCGCCCCAGGGCCAAAGCCTGGAGGAACTCTTTGCCGGCCGGGGCAAGGACATCCCGGCCATGCTGGAGCGCCTTAAGGCAGTAGCCGCCGAGGAAGGCCTGCCTTGGGGCATGCGTACCATGACCTTCAACAGCCGCCGGGCCCAGGAGTTGGGCAAGTGGGCCGAGGAGCAGGGCAAGGGTGAGGCCTTCCATTCGGCCATGTTCCATGCCTATTTCGCCGAGGGCCAAAACATCTACGACCCGGCGGTGCTGACCAGGCAGGCCGGCAAGGTGGGCCTGGAGCCGGACGAGGCCCTGGAGGCCGTGGAGTCGGGGCGCTATGCCCAGGCGGTGGACGATGATTGGTCCTACAGCCGCCAAAGAGGTATATCCGCGGTCCCCAGCTTCCTGGCCGGGCGCCGTTTGCTGGTGGGAGCCCAACCATATAACCAATTGAAAAATCTAATTGATGCCGCCCGCACCGGCGGCGGCTTGCTCTGAGCATCCCCACTGCCTCACAATAATTATTAATAGGAATATATGACTAGTGAATAGTTATTATATATTTTAAGTTGCATATATGAATATACTAATATATAAATACAAACATTAAGCATCCCGGAGAAATTTATGGACCAGTGCTTTATTGAAGACGCGGCGGAAATGCTCAAGGTAATGGGGCATCCCATGCGTATAAAAATAGCTCAATGCCTGGAGCCGGGCGCCAAAAACGTGGGCGAGATAAGCCAGGCCATCGGCGCGGCCCAGGCGGCTACCAGCCAGCATCTCAAGGCCTTGCGCATGCGCGGGCTTTTGGACGCCCGCCGCGAGGGCGCCTGCGTTTACTACAGCATAGCCCGCCCCGAGGTTTACAAGATCATTCATTGCATTCGGGAAGGCGCCGAGCGCGCCGCCGGAACTCAAGAGGGGGCCAGGGCCCTTTAGGGCCGCTTGCTAGAAAGGAGCCTTGCCATGGATTCGGAAGTTCAGAGCTATATCGATGAGGCTGTGAAGAAGGCGGTTGACGAGCAGTTCACCACCGCGTTCAAGAAAAACTCCAAAGCAGCCATCATCGCCTCCAAGGGCAGCCTGGACATGGCTTATCCGCCCTTGATCCTGGCCTCCACCTGCGCGGCCCTGGATATTGACTGCCAGGTGTTCTTCACCTTCTATGGCCTGGAAATCCTGCGCAAGGCCAAGAACGCCCATCTAGGCGTGCCCCCGGTGGGCAACCCGGCCATGCCCGTGCCGGTGCCCAACATCATC
>JAHLLJ010000179.1 GCA_020444205.1 Deltaproteobacteria bacterium
GCACCTCGGAGAAGGCCTGGCGGTTGACCACCACGTTCTTCTTGCTCACCTTGGGTATCACCACCTCGTAGTCAGGGAAGGAGCCCTCCTGCATGCGCAGCACCAGCCGGGCGCCGTCCACCGCCAAGGAGGCGTAGCTCTGGTTCAGGCCCAGGGAGATGTTTTCGGCGTCCTCGGCCATTTTGCGCATCTCGGCCACGCCCTTACGGGGGATGATCACTCCACCATCCAAGGTGAAGTCCTCCAAACCCTCCAGAGAGCGGTCCACCAGGGACAGGCGGTGGCCGTCGGTGGATACGAAGCGCAGATAATCCGCCCCGTCGCGGTTGCGTTTTTGCACATAGAGCCCGGCCAGGTTAAAGCGAGTATCTTCCTGGGAAATTGAAAAAATGGTCTTTTCCACCATCTCCGCCAGCATCTCGCCGGCCACGCTCAACTCGGGAATGCCTTCCACGTCCGGCAAGTTGGGAAAATCCTCGGCGGACAGACCCACCAGGTTAAAGCTGGCCCGACCCGCCGTAATATGCAGGTAGTTGTTTTCTTTCTCTTTGAGATAAATTTCTTCAGCAGGAAGCTCCTTGACGATCTCATATAGTTTGCGCGCGGGCACGGTAACCTTGCCCGGTTTGCTCACCTTGGCGGCGCACAGGCCCTGAAAGCTGGTTTCCAGGTCGGTGGCGGCCACGGTAAGGCTCTCGTCCTCGGCCTCCAACAGTACGTTGGACAGGATGGGCATTGAGGTGCGGCGCTCGACCACCGATTGAGATTTGCCCAAACCCTTGACCAGATCTTCCTTGCGAACAGTTAGCTCCATCTATCTTTCACCTTTGAATTGCAGGATATAGGTGTTCTGGTCCACCTTAACCCAAACCCTGTTGACAGGGCAAGATAAACACTCTCCAACCACCGGCTCGTTGCCTGAATCCGCCGCAAACCCGGTTGTTGCTTTTATGTAATCCCATCGTTTTTATAACCCTACTTTTCATTAGGGCATGAATGATAATGTGAACTACTGGTTATTGAAAATATGTCTAATTATTGTCGATAGTTAAAAACTTACACCATTAAAGGGCTTCGAATAACTTCACAGATTGATCACACCGGCCGTATCAGAATTGCATCTCAATAAAACCCTGAAGCCGGTCAAAAGTAGAGGATCTTTTGCCGATCCTCTTGTCGCTTGGTGAAAGGTTGCTGTCCTCTCCCTGTGAAGCCTCTGAGAGCTGGGGCTCGGCCTCCCAGCGCCATGGCCTGGGAGCGGGATATCCTCCCCCAGAAACCCTACTCCTGGGAATCGGACCTTCTCATTTAAACAGTAGCGGCGCGGGCCGGCACTCTGGCTGGAGCCCCTTTTTACTTACCCGCCTTTTCTTTTTTATCAGAGGATGGCGCGTTTCCAACCCCCGGGGATGCCTACGTATTATTACTATTAGTTCTTAATTATTTAGTAGTAGTAGAAGAGGGCGGATCAAAGGTGGAAAACCGTTTCAACCGGCTGCAACCAATGAAAAATTTATCCACCGCCTTATCCACCGCCTATTAGTTTATCCACCGCGGAGCCCGCAAATCAGGGGTTTTCCACCGCCTAATCACCTTGTTTGCCCTGGCGGATGGCGTTTTCCACCGCCCTGACCGTGTCAGCCAGCTCCGGGTCCTGGGCCAAGAGCTTCTCTACCCTCTGCACCCCCTTGACCACCGTGGAGTGGTCCTTGCCGCCCAGGGCCTGGCCTATCTCCGGGAAAGAGGCGTTGGTCAGGCGGCGAGCCAGAAACATGGCCACTTGACGGGGACGGCTGATGTCGCGGCTCTTGCGCGAGCTCTTTATGTCCGCCGGGCGCACCCCGTAGTGGTCGGAAACCACCCTTAGCACGTCCTCCACCCCCACGATGTGTTCGCTGGCCAACGGCCCCAGGACCTGACGGGCCAGATCCAGGCTCATCTCGGTGCCTTTGAGGCGGCTCACCGCCATCAGGCGGTTGAGGTAGCCTTCCAGCACCCGGATGGAGGACTCGGGTTGATTGGCCAGATACGAGGCCACCTGACGGCTGAGCACCACTCCCTTGTCCGTGGCCTTACGCTGCAAAATAGCCAGCTTGGTCTCGGTGTCCGGGGTCTGCAAATCGGCCAAAAGCCCCCACTCGAAACGGGTGCGCAACCGGCTGGCCAGGCCGGGGATGTCCCGGGGCAGCTTGTCGCTGGTCAAAACGATCTGGCGCCCCGCCTGAAACAGGGCGTCAAAGGTGTGGAAAAACTCCTCCTGGGTGCGCTCACGGCCCGAGAGGAACTGGATGTCCTCGATGATCAGGCTGTCCACCCGGCGGTATTTGTCGCGGAAGCTCTGGATGCCGTCAAAGCGCACCGCCTGGATCAACTCGTTGGAGTAGGCCTCCGAGGAGGTGTAGTGCACCCGGTAGGCCGGGTCATTGCTGACCAGGTGGTTGGCCACCGCGCTCACCAAGTGGGTCTTGCCCAGTCCCGAGCCGCCGAAGATCATCAAGGGGTTGTATTGACCCCCGGGCGCGTCGGCCACCGCCTGGCAGGCGGCGTGGGCCAGTTCGTTGCACGGCCCAACTACAAAAGAGTCAAAGGTGTAGGTGGTATTGAGGTTTAGGCCCGCCGGGCCGGGCTTGGGAGGCGGCGGTTGGATGACCGTGGCCTTGGCCTGCGCCTGCTGGGTGGACACCTCAAAGGCGGCGTCCATGGTGCGGCCGATTTCCCGGTTGAGGGCTTCGTTTAAAAGTTTGCTGTAGCGTTCGGCGATCCATTCGGCGAAAAACCGGTTGGGCACTGTGAACACAGCCCGGCTATTTTCCAGCCGCAGGGCCAAAGGGGCAAACCAAGTTTCATATTCTTGAGAACTGACCGATGCGCGCAAATGTCTGGCCACACCTGGCCACGGATCGTGAACCGGCAAAATAACCTCGTTTAATCTTAATGATGTTAATACTTTAGGAGGGTGAGCGGACCCAGCTTCGCACCCCCTGACGCCCACTTGACGCCCAACCTCGCAGATTGAACAATTTCATTGCTGAATCTTAATGATAAAGACTACCACCCCTACGGCGCAACCACAAATATTCACAGGTTGCCGGGCCGTTAGGTGAAATGCCTTGACAGCTTGGGGAGTATAGCATAGCTTTATTTTCCACAAGTCATTACTATTTAACAATTTAGGGAGTGATTGCCTTGTCCTATGTGATCGCGGTGGCAGGCAAGGGCGGTGTGGGAAAAACCACCATCGCCGGTATGATGGTGCGCTATCTAGTAGAGCACAGCAAAACCCCCATCCTGGCGGTAGATGCTGATTCCAATAGCAATTTCAATGAAGTACTTGGTCTGGAGCTGGAAGGCACCTTGGGTGATGCCCGCGAGGACATGAAAAAGGGCCAAAGCGAGGGAATGACCAAGAACCTATTTATAGAGATGCGGGTCAACCAAAGCCTGTCCGAGGCCGAGGGTTTC
This sequence comes from Deltaproteobacteria bacterium, assembly GCA_020444205.1. Taxonomy (GTDB): domain Bacteria; phylum Desulfobacterota; class Desulfarculia; order Desulfarculales; family Desulfarculaceae; genus Desulfoferula. The sequence continues at coordinate 3,463 of JAHLLJ010000179.1, forward strand.
GACCTCATCGCCATGGGCCGTCCCGAGGGAGCGGGCTGCTACTGCGCGGCCAACCACTTGCTCACCGAGTCCATGGACAATCTGGCCGACAACTATAACTACTTGGTGGTGGACAACGAAGCGGGCATGGAGCACATCAGCCGGGTGACCACCCAGCACGTGGACCTGCTGTTGGTGGTCAGCGACCCCAGCCGGCGCTCCTTGCAGGCCGCCCAAAGGGTCACCGAGTTGGCCAAGGAAATGGGCGTGCTCCGGGGCAAGGCCTACTTGGTGCTTTCCATGGTGCGCGGCGAGCCCAGCCCGGAGCTGTTGGCCACGGTCGAGGAGATGGGCCTGGAGTTGGCCGGGGTGGTTCCAGATGATGACATGCTGGCCGAGTATGACCTCAAGGGCCTGCCCACCAGCGACCTTCCCCCGGAAAGCCCGGCTAAGAGTGCGGCTTTTAAGGTTTTTGACAAAGTGCTGGCCGAAGCGGCCGGTTAGACAGATCGGCTCTTGAGTGGCGATTCATGTAGTCTAGTCAGCGATTACAGACAGTTATGCATTTTTTCTTGACACATTTTTTTTATTGGCGTAGCGTGGGACGCGTTTCACATAGTAGAGATTTGGCTTAGGCCAATTTTTTTAAGACAGGCATTGTACCACCGCTCACAAGGCGCGAATCTTTCAAGGTGGATACAGTGACCTTACCTGCTGGTTCTCCACTGGGGGCCATGAAGGGCGCCCGTTGGGTTAAGTTTACTGATTCCTAACACTTGGGACGAGAACGTCCCCTTGTTCAGTTGGAGGGAATTGCTGTGGCCTTTGAGATTCCAACCATTAAATACTCCGGCGCTATCAAACAAGTAACGCTGGGCAAAGGGGACCAAGCCCTTACCGTGGGCGGGGAAACCTGTTACCCCTTCCACGACTGGGAAGGTAAGACCCCGGCCAAACCCATCATCGCCATGGAGGTCTGGGACTTCGAGCCCGATGAGTGGCCCGAAGCGGCCAAGGCTCCTTTTGCCGGCGTGCTGGGCGATCCGGCGGCGTGGGCCAAAAAGAACGTGGAAGAGTTCGGGGCCCAAGCCATCGTGGTGCAGCTTAAATCCACCGACCCCAACGGTATGGACGCCTCCCCCGAAGCGGCCAGCGAGGTAGTGGGCAAGGTCCTGGGCGCGGTCGACGTGCCGGTCATCGTCTGGGGCAGCGCCAACCCGGCCAAGGACGCGGAGGTCCTCAAGAAAATCGCCGAGGACTACTCGGGCAAGAACCTGCTGCTGGGCCCGGTGGACGAGGACAACCACAAGCAGATCGGCGCCGCCGCTCTGGCTTATGATCAGTCCTTGATCTCCTCCAGCCCCATCGACGTGAACCTGGCCAAACAGCTCAACATCCTGCTGGGCAACCTGGGCGTGTCCTTGGACCGCCTGGTCATCGACCCCACCACCGGCGGGCTGGGCTACGGCATGGAGTACAGCTACTCGGTGATGGAGCGCATCCGGGCCGCCGCCCTGGTGCAGGACGACGACAAGCTGGTTCTGCCCATGATCAACAACGTGGGCAACGAAGTTTGGAAGTGTAAGGAAGCCAACCAGACCGAGGAAGACGCCCCTGAGCTGGGCGACGCCATGAAGCGCGGCGTATACATGGAGATCGCCGCCGCGGTGAGCTACCTGCTGGCCGGCAGCGACATCCTGCTTATCCGCCATCCCGAGACGGTCAAGCAGGTCAAGGCCTTCATCGACGCGGTGATGGCCGAGCGCGCCCCGGCCGCCGAAAAGGCCGAGGTGGACCGCCCCAAGGCCGCCCCGCTGGCCGGCGCCAAGGCCAAGCCCGCCGCGCCCAAGCCTGCCGCCGCCCCGGCCGCGGCTCCCAAGCCCGCCGCCGCTCCGGCCGCTCCCAAGGCCGCTCCCAAGGCCGAGGCCAAGCCCGAAGCCAAACCCGAGCCCGAGGCTGCTCCGGCCGCCGCCGCGCCCGCGCCCGACCCCGAGGCCGAGGCCAAGGCCAAGGCCGAGGCTGAAGCCGCCGCCAAGGCTGCCGCCGAAGCCAAGAAGAAGGCTGAGGAAGAGGCTGCCGCCAAGGCCGCCAAGGAAGCCGAAGAGGCCAAGAAGAAGGCCGAGGCTGACGCCGCCGCGGCCCGCAAGGCCAAAAAAGACGAAGAGATGGCCGAGCTGGATGCCCTCAGGGCCAAGCGGCGCGAAGAGCGTATGGCCCGCCTGGCCGAGGAGCACGAGGCTGCCGAGGAAGAAGAGGGCGTGGAATACGGCGAGCCCCGTCCCAAGGGCGTGGCCGGTCCGGACGCTGTTTACATCCTCAAGTCCCTGAGCCGTTGGCGCCTGCGCGGCGACGGCGTACAGCGCAAATAAAGGATTCTGGCCCACCCCACGGGTGGGCCGGTCCTCGTATATAGGAGGAGGCGTAAAGACCTTTTCCAACACTGGAAGAGGCAAGGCCCCGAGGGGGGCAAACGGGACAAACGATTTACACGCTCACGGACTTCGGTTTTGGAGCGTAGATACACTCAACAGAGTTTTAGGAGAGGGGAACCGCCAACCCCCATTAAAGAAGAGGAGGAACCTCTGATGTCGGCAGACGAGATCAAGGTGAAGGCCGCATCCAAGAAGGAAAAGAAGGCCAATCCCAAAGAATCCAGCGTCGACCCGGCCACCATCCAAATGTTGGCCAAGGCCCAGGCCGATGAGGTCGAGACCATTTTCGACCGGGCCCTAACCATGAAGCCCTGCAACATCGGCGAGCAGGGAACTTGCTGCAAGAACTGCTCCCAGGGACCCTGCCGCATGCCGCTTCCCAAAAAGGGCATCGAGGGCAAGGACACGCGCAAGGGCCTGTGTGGAGCCACCCCCGAAACCGTTGCCGCCCGTAACTTCGCCCGCATGGTCGCCGCCGGCGCCGCCGCGCACAGCGACCACGGCCGCGGCGTAGCCGAGGTGTTTTTGGCCGCCGCGCGCAAGGAAACCGAGGACTACGGCATCCAGGACGTTGAAAAGCTCCTGGAAGTCGCGGTGGACTTCGATGTTCCCACCACCGTGATGGTGGAAGGCGAAGACGGCGAAAAGGTCGAGCAAGAGCGCGACATCTACCAGATCGCCGAGGAAGTGGGCGTCAAGGCCCTGGGCGAGTGGGGCAAGCAGGAAGGCGAGATCTACTACGCCAAGCGCGCTCCCGAGGCCCGCTACGAGCTGTGGAAAGAGTTGGACGTGGTGCCCCGGGGCATCGACCGCGAGATCGTGGAGATCATGCACCGCACCCACATGGGTGTGGACCAGGACTACCGCAACATAATCAAGCAGTGCTCCCGCGCCGCCTTGGGTGATGGTTGGGCCGGTTCCATGATCGCCACCGACCTGCAGGACATCATGTTCGGCACCCCCTATCCCTCCCAGGGCGAGATCAACCTGGGTGTGCTCAAAGCCGACGAGGTCAACATCATCGTGCACGGCCACGAGCCTCTGCTCAGCGAAATGATCGTGGTGGCCGCCCAGGACCCGGAGATGCTCGAGTACGCCAAGTCCAAGGGCGCCCACGGCATCACCCTGGCCGGCATGTGCTGCACCGCCAACGAGATCCTGATGCGTCACGGCCTGCCCATCGCGGGTAACTACCTGCAGCAGGAGCTGGCCATTGTCACCGGCGCGGTGGACGCCATGGTGGTGGACGTACAGTGCATCATGGAAAACATCGCCAACGTGGCCGACTGCTACCACACCAAGGT
>JAHLLJ010000180.1 GCA_020444205.1 Deltaproteobacteria bacterium
GGCCCAGTCCATGGACAACCCGGTGTTCTACGTGCAGTACGCCCACACCAGGGTCAAATCTATTTTGCGCAAGGCCGAGGCCCAGGGTGTGGCCCTGCCCGATCCGGCGGCCACCTCCCTGGACTGCCTTTCCCTGGCCACCGAGGTGGAGTTGGCCAAGCGCCTGGCCGAGTTCACCGAGCTGGTGGAGGGCGCGGCCAAGGCCTTGGAGCCCCACCGCATCACCTACTACCTGCACGACCTGGCCGGAGCCTTCCACTCCTATTACAACGCCACCCACGTGTTGGTTCAGGACCCGGCGCTCAGCGCCGCCCGCCTGGTGCTGGTGCAGGCCATAGGCCGGGTACTGGCCAACGGCCTGGAGCTGTTGGGCGTAAGCGCGCCGGAGAAGATGTAAGGCCCATGGCCGCCAAAAATCCCAGCCGCCAGCCCCGGCAAAGGGATCCCAAGGAGCCAGCCCGCGCGCCCAAGCGGGCCTTGGGTTGGCTGTTTGCAGCGTTTCTAATCTGCTGGGCCTTTGTGCTGGGCGTGCTGGTGGGCCAGGGCTCGGTGGCCACCCCCGAGCAGGTGGCCTGGGTCAAGCAGGCCCTGGGCCTGGAACGCCTGTTGGGCTCGGAGCCAGCGCCGCCGCCCCAGCGCCTCACCGAGGCCCAGCTCTCCTTTTACGACCGGGTGAAGCAGCAGCGCAAAACCGCTCCGGCCACGCCCGCCAAACCGCCACCCGCGGCCAAACCCGCGGCCAAGCCCGCGCCCAAGCCTGCGCCCAAGCCGCCGGAGGCCGCACCGGCCCCGCAGGCCCAGGCACCCCTCAAGGCTCCGGAGGCCCAGCCGGTCCCAGCCCCGGCGGCCCCGGCCCAGGTCACGGAAAAGGGACGCTTTACGGTTCAGGTGGCTTCCTTTTCCGATAAAAACCAGGCCCTAAACCTGGTGCGCCGGTTGCAGGACAGCGGCTACCGGGCCTACACCCTTATGGTGGATGTGCAGGGAGCGGGCCGCCGCTTCCGGGTGCGGGTAGGCCCCTATGCCGAGTTGGACGCGGCCCAGGGCGCGGCGGGGCGCATCCGCCTGCAACACAAGCTGGCCGCCTACGTCACCCGCCGGGAATAATCTTTGCCCAAGGGGACTTGCCGCCATGGCCCGGCTATGGCACCATTGATCCAGGCCCCATGATTACACCTTAGATATCAGGGTAAAGCGCCCATGAAAGCACGCAAATCAGGCTTCCTGGCCGCCCTCGCCGCCCTGGCGGTGTGGTTCTTGATTTCAGCAGGCACCGCATTTGCCGCGCCGGACTACTCCACCCTGCCGGCTAAGTACGCCGACCTGCCCAAAAAAATCACCAACGATTTGGGCATGGAGTTCGTGCTCATTCCGCCGGGCACCTTTATGATGGGCAGCCCCGATAGCGAGCCTGGTCACCAGCACCGGGAATTGCCGCACCGGGTAACCATCAGCTATCCCTTTTATATGCAGGCCACCGAGGTGACCCTGGGCCAGTGGCAAAAAGTAATGGGTAAGCGCTGGCTGGCCGCCAGGCGCCCCGGCGGGTCCAGCTCCCCGGTGGTGCAGGTTTCCTGGTTCCAAACCCAACAATACATCTACAAGCTCAATCACCAGGGAGATGCTTCCTACCGCTTGCCCACCGAGGCCGAGTGGGAGTATGCCGCCCGGGCGGGCAGCAAAACCGCCTATCCCTGGGGAGAAGGCATCGAGTGCAACCGGGCCATGTACGCCAACAACAGCCTGAAAAACCACCAGTGCCAAAAATATTACCTCTCCCGGGGCCTGCCGGCGGACGAAGCCGCTCCAGTCAAGAGCTTCCCGCCCAACGCCTGGGGGCTCTATGACATGGCGGGCAACGTGTGGGAGTGGGTTTCCGACTGGCTGGGCCCTTATCCCGACAAACCGGTCAAGGACCCCCAGGGGCCGGTGAACGGCGAGTGGCGGGTGCGCCGGGGGGGAAGCTGGTTCGGTTCGCCTCACTACCTGCGCTGCGCCAACCGCAACTTCGCCCACCCTGCCTCCAAGTACGGCACCCTGGGCTTCAGGCTGGTCAAAGAGATCAGGTAACCAACCGGCCCCGCCACGGCACAAGCCTTCGGTGTGAGGATTGGCGGCTCACCGGGAACGGCTTGAATTTCAGGCAATCATGGTCCAGCCCAGATGCTTCCCCTGGCCTTTAGCGCATGAAAGAGGAAAGGTACGCGATGCTCAAGCAAGTGCATTTCCTGCTTACCTATCTATGTAACTTTGAATGCGATCATTGCTTTCTCTTTTGCAGCCCCCACTCAAGCGGCACCTTTACCCTGACCCAGGTCAAACAGGCGCTTGACCAGGCTCAAGAGGTGGGCTCTGTGGAGTGGGTTTATTTCGAAGGCGGGGAACCACTATTATTTTTCCCCCTTTTGGTCGAGTCAATAAAGGCCTCCCACCAAAGAGGCTTCAAGGTGGGCATTGTGACCAATGCCTATCAGTCCACGTCGGTAGAGGACTCGGCGCTTTGGCTAAAGCCCTTGATGGACGCTGGAATCGACTATCTCAGCATCAGCGACGACGCCTTTCATTCGGATCAGGAGTTAAGCCCGGCCAAGATGGCGTTGGAAGCCGCCCAGGGCCTGGGCATGGGGACAGGGGCCATTTGCATTAACCAGCCCACGATTATGCCGCCGGGCCAAGGCCAGGAAAAAGGCGCCCCGGTGATCGGCGGCGGAGCGATGTTCAGGGGCAGGGCAGTGGAAAAGCTGACCAAGGGGCTTGCCCTTAGAGATTGGCAAGAGCTTGCCAGCTGCCCCCACGAAGACTTGGCCGATCCCGGCAGGGTGCATATCGACCCCATGGGCAACGTGCATCTTTGCCAGGGATTGACCATGGGCAATATGTGTCAAACCCCCTTGAAAGTTTTGGCCCAGGGGTACCGCCCCCAAGAGCATCCCGTGTGCGGACCGCTGCTCAGCGGCGGCCCCGCCCAATTGATAAGTGAGTATCAACTGCCCCATGAAGCCGCCTATGTGGACGAGTGCCACCTCTGTTTCCTGGCCCGCAAGGCCTTGCTGCAGAGGTTTGCCCAGTATCTCGGCCCCCCACAGGTATATGGTTTATAAGCCCCTCGGTGCCTTGGCGCTTTAAAACCCCCAGGCATCTTTGACCCTTCGCGCCTATGGCGTTAAAATGGGTGGTTCCTAGTCAACGGAGTAATGCCCATGATCCGCAAGGCGCGGCAACAGGATGTACGCTTCATCCACAAGCTTCTGGCCCATTACGGCGGCCAGGGGGATTTACTGGCCCGGCCGCTCACCGACCTTTACGAGTTCCTGCGGGATTTCGTGATCGCCGAGGACGCCGAGGGTCAGCCGGTGGGGACTTGTGCCCTGCATCTTTGCTGGGAGGACCTCTGCGAAATTCGCAGCTTGGCGGTGCTCCCCGAGCGCGGCGGCGAAGGCTGGGGCACCAAGCTGGTGGAGGCCTGCTGCTCAGAGGCGGTTACCCTGGGCTTCAACAAGATATTCGCCCTGACCTACCGCCCCACATTTTTTGCCCGCTTTGATTTCATACAGGTGGACAAGCAGATGCTGCCCAACAAAATTTGGGCTGATTGCATAAACTGCGTGAAGTTTCCCGATTGCGACGAAATCGCCATGTTGCTGGAGCTGTAAAAGTGGATTTGGATCGTCAGGTGGAGTTGGCCGTTAAGGCCTTGGAATCCGCTGGAGCCCCCCAGTGGGAGATAGCGGCGGTGCACAGCGACAGCGTGTCCATAGGGGTGCGCGGTCAGGAGGTGGACGCCTTTCAGCAATCAACCTCCAGCGGCCTGGCCCTCAGAGTGGTCAGCGAGGATCGCCTGGGCTTTGCCTACGTCATCGGCGGAGATCCCCAGGGCATCGGGCGGGCGGTGGCCGAGGCCATGGCCTCGGCCAAGGCCAGCGACCCCGAGCCGGGTATAAGCCTGTCCGGGCCGGTGGAGGAGCCGCCCCAGGTGGAGGTGTTTGATCCCGAGCTGGCCGCCGACCCGGTGGAGGCCAAGGTGGAGCGGGCCAAACAGGTGGCCGCCGCCGCCTTGGAAGCGGACTCCCGGGTGGTGCACGTGCAACCGGCGGAGTTCGCCTCGGCGGTGAGCCAAATGCGCCTGGTCACCTCCCTGGGCCTGGACTTCACCCACCAGGGCACCACCGCCTCGGCCGGAGCCCTGGCCATGGCCTCCCAGGACGGCGAGCAGGAGATGGGCTGGGACAGCCATAGCGCCCGATTCCTGTCCGAGATAGACCCCCAAGCCCTGGGCCGTGAGGCGGGCAAGCGGGCGGCGGCCTTTTTGGGCGCCCGCCCGGTGAACGACGGCCGCTACGACGTGGTCCTGGACAATTCGGTGGCCGTGCAGTTCTTGGGCCTATTGGCGGCTTCGCTGCAAGGAGATTCCCTGCTCAAGGGCCGCTCCCTGCTCAAGGGCAAGGAGGAGACCCAAATAGTGAGCCACCAGGTGAGCCTGGTGGACGACGGCACCCTTGCCCGAGGCCTGGGCAGCGGCTCGCTGGACGATGAGGGCGTGGCCATGAGCCGCAAGACCCTGGTGGAAAAGGGCGTGCTCAGGGGCTTTATCTTCGACCGGCTGTGGGGAGCCCGGGCCGGCCGGGGCAGCACCGGCAACGGTATGCGCGGCTCCTTGAAGGGTCCTCCGGGGGTGGATTTCTCCAACCTGATCCTGGAGCCGGGCCAAGCCTCGGCCCAGGAGTTGGAAAACCGCCTGGAGCGCGGCTTGGTGATCACCGAGATAATGGGCGGCCACACCGCCGATCCGGTAAGCGGCGAGTTCAGCTTTGGCGCGGCTGGTTTCCTGGTGGAAAAGGGAAAGCGGGTGCGTCCGGTCAAGTCCATCGCCATTGCCGGTCAGGTGTTGGATCTGTTCCAGGCGGTGGCTGAGGTGGGCTCGGACCTAAGATTTTTCGGCCGCAAGGGCTCGCCCAGCCTGCTGATCAGCCGCATGTCGGTTAGCGGTCCTTAACATAGCGTTTATTTTAGCAATTTACGTTTTATACAAGATTGTAACGCGCTACTTGTGGGGTTGACTATAACCCCCCGCCATGCTAAATGTGCTCAGATCGAAGTGCAATGAATACCCCCGGGGCCCAGGAGCCTTGGCGGCAGTCGATATAAAAGGGATGGCGTGGCAAAAAAAGTAACCGTAATGATCTTCCCTGACGAGGGAACCGACCGGGTAAAACGGATCTGCTTTCCTCGTTTTCTTATATGGACGCTGGTATTCGCCTTGGCCGGTTCCCTGGCAATGGCCGGATACTGGTTCCACCGTTACCAAGGCGTGGCCGCCAACGGACCTACTTACCAAGCCGACGAAAACCTCTACAACCGTCAGCAGGCCCAGATAGCGGCCTTTGCCCAACGTTTGAATGAACTGGGCGATCAAGTCGGACGCCTCAAGGGCTTCAACGAGCGCCTGCGGCGCATGGCCAACCTGGACAAACCCAGCCAAAAGGACGACATTTTCGGGGTGGGTGGCCGCGAGGGCAATACCGCCGGACCTGGGGTGCGCTTGGCCTCCACCAGCGCCGAACGTCGCCTGCATGTCTTGCAACGCGACCTGGACCGCCTGAGCGCCGAGAGCGAAACCGAACGCCAACTGCAACGGCATCTGGCCAAGTTCCTGCAAGACCGCCGCTCCATTTTGGCCGCCACTCCCTCCCTTTGGCCGGTGCGCGGCTGGGTGACCTCCGGCTTTGGCACCAGGGTCTCGCCCTTTGGCAAGGGCCGCAAATTTCACTCCGGAGTGGACATCTCCACCCGGCGCGGCACCTCCATCATCGCCCCGGCGAGCGGGGTGGTCACTTTCGCGGGCTGGGAGGGCGGCTACGGGCGCATGCTGGCCATCAATCACGGCCACGGCATCGTGACCCGCTACGGCCACTTGCATAAGTTCAAGGTGAAACGAGGCCAGAAAGTGGAACGGGGCCAGGTTATCGCTCTGGTGGGCAACACCGGGCGCTCCACCGGCCCACATCTGCACTATGAGGTTCTGTTGTCGGGGGTGCCCACCAACCCCATGTATTACATCCTGGATTGACAAAGCATAACGTGTAGTTATCCACTTTCCTGGCGCAACCTACCGCGCCGGGATTTGCTTTTTTGGCTCAAGGGGCCACAATAAAGACCATGTTAGGCAAATTCCTATCCAAAGTAGTGGGCTCCAAGAACGACCGCGAGCTAAAGCATCTGCAACCCTTGGTGGAGCAGATCAACGCCGTGGAGCCCGACATGGAGGCCAAGAGCGACGCCGAGCTGGCCGCCTTGACTCCCGCCTTCAAAGAGCGCCTGGCCGGGGGAGAGACCCTGGACGACCTTTTGCCCGAGGCCTTTGCCGCGGTGCGCGAGGCGGGCAAACGCGCCATTGGCCAGCGCCACTACGACGTGCAGCTAATCGGCGGCATTGTTTTGCACCAGGGCAAAATCGCCGAGATGAAAACCGGCGAAGGCAAGACCCTGTCCGCCACCCTGCCGGTGTATCTAAACGCCCTGACCGGGCGCGGGGTGCACGTGGTCACGGTGAACGACTACCTGGCCAAGCGCGACGCGAACTGGATGGGGCGCATCTACCGCTTCCTGGGGCTGACCGTGGGCTGCATCGTGCACGGCCTGGACGATGAACAGCGTCAAGAGGCCTATGGAGCCGACGTCACCTACGGCACCAACAATGAGTTCGGCTTCGACTATTTGCGCGACAACATGAAGTTCGACCTGGCCGAGCTGGTGCAGCGCGAGTATGCCTTTGCCATCGTGGACGAGGTGGACTCCATCCTCATCGACGAGGCCCGCACCCCGCTGATCATCTCCGGACCGGCTGAAAAATCCACCCAGCTCTATGTGCAGATCGACCGGCTCATCCCCCGTCTGAGCAAGGAAACCCACTTCACCGTCGACGAGAAGACCCGCACCGCCAGCCTCACCGAAGAGGGCGTAAGCCGCTGCGAGCAGCTTCTCAAGGTGGACAACCTCTACGACCCGCGCTACATGGAGCTCTTGCACCACCTGAACCAGGCGCTTAAGGCCCACACTCTGTTCAAGCGCGACGTGGATTACATTGTTAAAGACGGCGAGGTGGTGATCGTCGATGAGTTCACCGGGCGGCTCATGCCCGGGCGGCGCTACTCCGAGGGCCTGCACCAGG
>JAHLLJ010000181.1 GCA_020444205.1 Deltaproteobacteria bacterium
CACCGTGGCCGTGGCCGAGATCAAGCTGGGCGACAACGACAACCTGGCCGCCACTCTGACCAATTTGCTGGGCGTGAACCTGCTGATCAACTTGACCAACGTGGACGGCATCATGGACGCCGATCCCAGGGTCAACCCCCAGGCCAAGCGCATCCCCAGGGTGGGAAAAATCACCCCCGAACTGCTCAAGGCGGCCAGCTCCCTGCCCGGCGCGGTGGGACGCGGCGGCGTGTTGAGTAAGGTAAAGGCCGCGTACAAGGCCGGACGTTGCGGGGCCCATACCATAGTGGCCAACGGCACCAGCGACGGCATATTGGACCAACTGGCCGCTGGGGAAGACCGGGGCACCCTGTTCTTGCCTCACGCCGAGCGCCTTACCCGGCGCAAGGCCTGGATCGCCTTTGACTCGGATGCCGCCGGTGAACTGGTGGTGGACGAAGGCGCGGTGCGCCCCCTGTGCGAGGGAGGCAAAAGCCTTTTGGCCGCGGGCATTCGCCAGGTGCGGGGAGATTTCCTGGGCGGGGCCGCGGTGCGCGTGGTGGGGCCCGGCGAGGTGGTGCTGGGAGTGGGGCTTACCAACTACTCCTCCGAGGAGCTGACCACCATCAAGGGGCTGCGCTCACAGGAAATCGAGAGCCGCTTGGGGTATAAGGATTATGATGAGGTGATTCACCGCGACAATATGGTGGTGTTCGATCTGGAAGACGAGGAGAGCGTGGCATGTCTGTTGAGCAGCTAGTCAAGGATATTTGCACCCAGGCCCGCCAAGCGGCCCGGCAGCTTTCCGTGGTGCCCACTGGGGTGAAAAACCAGGTTCTGCTGGAGTTGGCCGAGGCACTGGAGAAAAACGCGGCAGCCTTGCAACAGGCCAATGCCAAGGACCTGGAAGCGGGGCGCGAAGCCGGGCTCAGCGCGGCAATGCTGGACCGCCTCACCCTGTCGGACAAGGTGATCGCCTCCATGGCCCAAGGCCTCAGGGACGTGGCCGCCCTGCCCGATCCGGTGGGTGAAGTCACCGGTATGGCTCGCCGCCCCAACGGCCTACTGGTGGGACGCCAGCGCATACCCCTTGGAGTCATCGGCTTCATCTACGAGTCGCGCCCCAATGTCACCGTGGACGCGGCCGGGCTTTGCTTCAAGTCGGGCAACGCCGTGGTGCTCAAGGGCGGCAAAGAGGCCATCAACTCCAACCTGGCTCTAGCCGAGATCATCGATAAGGTGCTGGCCCAAAGCGGAGCGCCCCAGGGTGCGGTGCGGGTGATCCCCACCACCGACCGGGCGGCCACCAGCGCCCTTTTAAAGCAAGATGAATTGGTTGACGTGATCATTCCCCGGGGCGGCGAGGGTCTTATACGCTTCGTGTCCGAGAACAGCTCCATCCCGGTGCTCAAGCACTACAAAGGGGTGTGCCACCTTTACGTGGACCAGAGCGCTGACCACGACATGGCCGTGAACATCGCCATCAACAGCAAGTGCCAGCGTCCTGGGGTGTGCAACGCCTTGGAGACCATGCTGGTGCACGAGGCCGAAGCCGGCGAGTTTCTGCCCAAGGCGGCCCAAGCCCTCATGGACCAGGGCGTGGAGATCAGGGGCTGCCCCCGCACCCTGGAGCTGGTGCCCGGCGCGGTGCCTGCAGAGCCAGAGGACTGGCCCGCCGAGTTTTTGGACCTGATTCTGGCGGTAAAGGTGGTGGACAGCATGGACGAGGCCATGGAGCACATAGCCCGTTTTGGCAGCCAGCACACCGAGGCCATCGTCACCAGCGATTATGCCCGCAGCCAACGCTTCATCAACAGCGTGGATTCCTCGCTGGTGGTGGTCAACGCCTCCACCCGCTTTAACGACGGCGGTGAGCTGGGCCTGGGCGCGGAGATCGGCATCAACACCAGCAAGCTGCACGCTTTCGGGCCCATGGGGCTCACCGAACTGACCACCACCAAGTTCATCGCCTTTGGCGATGGTCAGGTGCGTTCCTAGTGTCTACGCGCCTGGGGATATGCGGGGGGACCTTCGATCCCATACACCTGGCTCATCTGCGGGCCTCCGAGGAGGTGGCCGAAGAGTTGGGGCTGGACACCGTGGTGTTTATGCCCTGCGCCTCGCCCCCTCACAAAAAGAGGGTGCAGGCCTCGGCTGAGCACCGCCTGGAAATGGTGCGCCTGGCCGTGCAGGGCCATCCGGAGTTCGCGGTGAGCGACCTGGAGATCTCCCGGGGAGGGGCCAGCCGGACTTTGGACACCCTGACCCGTATGCTCGAGGAAGACCCGGAGCGTAAGCTGTTCTTCTTCCTGGGCAATGACCAGTTTTTTTATTTGCACACCTGGTATGAGCCCAACAGGCTGCTGGAGATGGCAGACTTCGTGGTCATGGACCGGCCCTCCTCGCCCCGCTGGGATTTGCTGGATTATTTGCAAACCGAGCTCGACCCGGCTTTCGGACCCGCCGAGGACGGCTGGTACCGCCTGCCCAGCGGCAAGGGAGTGCGCCAAGTGTCCACTACCTTGTTGGACATTTCCAGCACCGACATCAAGCAACGGGTGGCTTCGGGGCGATCCATAAGCTTTCTTGTACCCCAGGCGGTGGAAGACTATATTAAAAGCATGAAACTATACACCAACGCGGGCCAAAGCTAGGTGGACACGACCAAACAGCGCCGCATGAGGCCTCCCAAACCGCAGAGTGCTCGGGAGCTGGCCCTGCTGTGCGCCGCCGCCGCCCTGGACAAAAAGGGCGAGGATCCTGTTTTGCTTCAGGTGGACCAACTCACCGGCTATGCCGACTATTTCCTGTTGGTGAGCGGACGTTCCACCCGCCAGGCCACCTCGGTGGGCGAGAACATCGTCAGGGTTCTGAAAAAAGCGGGACGCCCCGCTCTGGGGATGGAAGGGCTCAGGGAAGGCCGCTGGATACTGTTGGACTTCGGCGAGGTGGTGGTGCACATCTTCCATCAGCCAGTGCGCGAGTTCTACGATCTGGACTCCCTTTGGGGTGACGCGCCCAGGCTGGAGTTGGACCAGGCCGAACTGGACGCCATACTACCCCTTTCCGGCAAGCCCGCGGCAGACTAAGCAGGAGGAGATAATGCCGGCCCACGCCCCGGTGGCTTTGATCATTCTGGACGGTTGGGGCATCAACCCTGAGGTCGAGGGCAACGCCGTAGCCCAGGCCGACACTCCCTATATTGATTCGCTATTCAAGGATTACCCTCACACCCAGCTGGTGTGCAGCGGCCAGGCCGTGGGGCTGCCCGCCGGGCAGATGGGCAACTCCGAGGTGGGCCATCTAAACCTTGGGTCGGGACGGGTGGTTTATCAGGACATCACCCGCATAAACCGCGCTGTGGAAAACGGCGAGCTGAGCCAAAACTCCGAGTTCCAAAAGGCCTTCACCGCGGCCAAAACCAACGGCCATGCCCTGCACCTGATGGGCCTGGTGAGTGACGGCGGGGTGCATTCCCTGATTACCCACCTGGAGGCCTTGATCGCCGCCGCCGGCCAGGCTGGGGTGGAGCGCATCTACATCCACGCCTTTTTGGATGGCCGGGACACCCCGCCCGATTCTGGAGCGGGCTACCTCAAAGAGCTCGAGGATTTTTTAAACGACAACTCTCCCGCACTCATCGCCAGCGTGGCTGGGCGTTACTGGGCCATGGACCGTGACAAGCGCTGGGACCGGGTGCAAAAGGCCTATGACGCCTTGGTGCGCGGCAAGGGCCGCCTGGTAGGCGATTTGGTCACCGCGGTGGAGGAAGACTACTCCAACCAGGAGTTCGACGAGTTCATCAAGCCCACGGTTCGCATGAACGAAGACGGCGACGCGGTGGGGACTATCAAGGACGGCGACGCGATCATTTTCTTCAACTTCCGGGCCGACCGGGCCAGGGAGTTGACCCGGGTGTTCAACGACCCGGACTTTGCCGAGTTCGATGTGCACGACCGGCCCAAGCTGGGCTACTACGTGTGCATGACCCAATATGACCAGCACTTGCACGTGCCGGTGGCTTTCCCTCCCCAGGTGCTGGAAGACACCCTGTGCGACGTGGTGGCCGAAGCGGGCAAAACCCAATTGCACATCGCTGAGACCGAAAAGTACGCTCACGTCACCTTCTTTTTCAACGGCGGAGTGGAGGACCCGGTACCCGGCGAGGACCGGGTGCTGATCCCCTCTCCCAAGGAGGTGAGCACCTACGACCAGAAGCCGTCCATGAGCGCGGTGGAGGTAACCGGCGAGGTGCTTGAGCGTATCGCCGCCGACCGCTACGACCTCATCGTAATGAATTACGCCAATGGCGACATGGTGGGCCACACCGGGGTGATGGCCGCGGCGGTGGCGGCCATGGAGACCCTGGACCGCTGCCTGGCCAAGGTGGTTCCCGCGGTGCTTGAGGCCGGGGGCCGGGTGGTGCTTACCGCCGACCACGGCAACGCCGAGCAGATGATCGATCCGGCCACCGGAGGGCCCTACACCGCCCACACGGTGACCAATCCGGTGCCCCTGGTGCTCATAGACCCCCAGAGACAGGAAGCCTCCCTGCGCTCTGGTGGATCCCTGCGCGACGTGGCCCCCACGGTGCTTGAGTTGATGGGTTTGGCCCAACCACGGGCCATGACCGGCGCGAGTCTGCTCAAACTCGGAGAATAGACTAATGTTCCGGCGTTTATTTTGCTTGCTGTTTTGCCTGGCCCTGCTGGGCGGCCTTATGCCGTCCCCGGCAAACGCCCTGATCAGCTTGGAAGAGGAACGCAAAATGGGCGAAGAGGCCTATGATCAGGTGATGGCTTCCATACCCCTGGTGGATGATCCGGATATCGTCAACTACGTGCGAGACCTGGCCAAGCGCCTGGAGCCCTTTGTCCCGGAAAAGCCGTTCCCCTTCCACGTCTACGTGGCCGACGTGGGAGTGATGAACGCCTTTGCCATCCCCGGCGGCTACATTTTCATGTACCGGGGCATGATGACCACCCTGGAGAGCGAAGGCGAATTGGCTGGGGTGCTGGCCCACGAAATGGGCCACGTTTGGCGGCGCCACTTGGCCCGGCGCATCGAAAAATCCAAGCCCACCAACATAGCTACTTTGGCCGGCCTTTTGGCCGGATTAGTCCTGGGGGGCACGGTTTCACCGGCCCTGGGCCAGGCGCTCACCATGGGCTCGGTGGCCGGCGGAGTGCAGCAGCAACTCGCCTTTAGCCGCGAAGACGAGCAAGAGGCCGACTGGGCGGCCTTCAAGACCGTGACCTCCGCGGGCTACCCGCCGCAGGAGATGGAGCGCAGCTTCCAGCGTATATGGAAAATGGAAAACTATCTGGGCGGCAATGCCCCGGTGTATTTGCGCACCCACCCTACAGGTCCCCAGCGTATGGAAGCCATGGCCAACATGACCCGCACCTGGCATGGTAAATCCATCCATTACGACAACAGCGCATTTTTGCGCATCCAAACCAGGCTCATCGCCCTGTACGACCCTGAGCCCCAGGCTGAGAAGGTGTTGAGTAACCGCCGCATGAACGACCCTAACAGCCCCTTCCCCATCTACGGCCTGGCTCTGCTTAAGATGCGCCGCCACCAATACGAAACCGCCTTGCAGTTTCTGGAGCGCCTGGGCCAGCTTTGGCCGGACAACATCTACCAAATCAGGGCCGAGGGAGTCTGCCGCCTGCTCATGGGGCAGAACGCCAAAGCCGAGGCCTTGCTCAAGCGGGCCCTGG
This sequence comes from Deltaproteobacteria bacterium, assembly GCA_020444205.1. Lineage (GTDB taxonomy): Bacteria > Desulfobacterota > Desulfarculia > Desulfarculales > Desulfarculaceae > Desulfoferula. Next base: position 5,706 of record JAHLLJ010000181.1, read on the forward strand.
CCATGAAACCCGGTGACGACGACACTCTGCTGGCCTTGGGCCAAGCCTACCAGCGCGAGGGGCGGCTCAATGATTCCGCCGAGGTGCTGCAGCGCTTGCTGGCCCAAGACCCAACCAATCACGCCGCCCTGTACGAATTGGGGGTCAGCAAGGGCCGATTAGGCCAGGTGGGGGAAGCCTCCTTGTACCTGGGCCTGGCCTTTGTACAAAGACACAATTACCGCTCGGCCCAGTATCATCTGAACCGGGCAATCAAGAACCTGGCGGACAAGCCCGAGCTCCAGGACAAGGCCAAGAAGGCCCTGGAGCAGATGGACCAAAACGACCGCCAAAAACGAAAGCGTCAGGCCCAGGAAGAAGAGCAACGCCAGAACCGGTTCCTCAATTTCGAGGTGGATGACCGGCGCTCCCTTCCCTTTATCCCGGCGCACCCATCGGGCCGCTAAAGGCGGCAAAAGGGAGTTTTAATGCGAAAGACACTACTGCTACTGGGCCTGAGCCTGTGCCTGATCCTGCCCTCCGCCGCCCTGGCCGCCGGCCAGCCCGACGCCAAGGACGTGGCTCAACGTCTGCAAGTGGCCCAAGAGTATTGGGAGCTTGCCGAAGTGCGTCAGCAGATTATGGATGCCACCAACCGCATCTCCACCCAGCTCCCTCCCGAGCAGCAAAAAGAATTCATGAAGCAGTACAAGGCGTTTTTCAGCGACAAGCGCATCGAAAGCATCAAGAAGCGCTGGGTAGCCATGTGCGCCGACGTATTCACCGCCAAGGAACTCAAGGCCATGGTGAAGTTCTACGGCTCTCCCGAAGGGATCGCCATCCGTAAAAAGATGCCGATGCTTATTCAGGGCAACGCCAAAATCATCGGTGGCGAACTGAGCGAGTTCATTAAGCAGGAACAGGCCCGCATGGCCGCGGAAAAGGCCAAGGAAGCGGCCAAGGACCAGAAGGCCAAGGACGACAAGGCTCCGGCAGCCAAAAAAGATAAGGCTGACGACACCAAGAAGTAATCGCGCCCAGTCCACGGGCAAACAAAACGGGCGTCCGGCTCAGCCGGGCGCCCGTAGTTTTTTGGTTGCCGGGTTCTACTTCTTGCGCTCGTCGGTGCGATCGTAGTGGCCGAACTGCATGGTGAAGATGGCCCGGCCCTGGGTGGCGGAGCGCAGATCGGTGCTGTAGCCGAACATGTCCCTCAGCGGCACCAAGGCCTTTACCACGTTGGCCCCGCCTTTGGGCTCTACCGCCTCCACCGCGCCGCCCCGGGAGTTGAGGTCTCCGATCACCTCGCCCATGAACTCCTCGGGCACGATGACCTCCACCTTCATGATGGGCTCCAACAGCACCGCCTCGGCCTTTTCCATGCCCTGCTTCAAGGCCATGGTGCAGGCCAGGCGGAAGCCCAACTCGGTGGACAGGCCGGGGATGAATTTGCCTCCGGTAACCGT
>JAHLLJ010000182.1 GCA_020444205.1 Deltaproteobacteria bacterium
GGAAACGGAGGATTGCCACGGCCGGGCAGACCGCGCGGCCTTGCCCTTCCATGCCTTTGCTTCTGCCCGGCCTCGCATCTATGACAGGCACGTTTTTGTCATGCCTCCGCTGACCAGACACGACCCAACCGCCCCCGCGTATCGAGCCCTCCCGCCTGGGGTAAGCGGGTACAACCCCCGCCCTAATTTCGTCTGTGGCGGAGGCGGCCGCGCTCAGTCTTCCTCGATGTCCTGGTAATAATGCCGCTCCAGCTGGCGAATCTCGGGCAGGCCCACCAACTGGTTGAACTCTTCGAACTCGATCAGGCGGTCTTCCATGCCGGCCACGGTGCCTTCTTTGAGCAGATGGCCCAGCAAATCGCGCACCGTCTTGGCAATGGCATAGGTGCAGGCGGTGGCGTGAGCCACCATGGCAAACCCCATGTCCTCAAGCTCGGAGGCGGGCAGCATGGGGGTCTTGCCGCCAAGGAGCATGTTGGCCATGGTGGGGGCTTGCACCTCTTGGGCGATGCGGCGCATCTGCTCCAGGTTCTCGGGGGCCTCCACGAAGATCATGTCCGCCCCCGCCTCTATGAAGCGATTGGCCCGTTCCAGGGCCGCCTCAAAGCCTTCCACCGCGATGGCGTCGGTGCGGGCCATGATCATGAAATCCGGGTCTTGGCGGGCGTCCAGGGCGGCCCCCAGCTTGGCCAGCATATCCTCGGTGGGGATGATGCGCTTGCCGGACATATGGCCGCAGCGCTTTGGCGAAACCTGGTCTTCCAGGAACAGCGCCGCGGCCCCGGCCTTTTCATACAGGCGCACCGTGCGCGCCACGTTGGTCACGTTGCCGTAGCCGGTGTCACCGTCGGCCATCACCGGCAGGTCCGAGGCATCGGCGATGCGCCCCACTGCCTCGGCCATTTCGGTAAGGGTCAGCAGGTTTACGTCCGGCTTGCCCAACAAATGGGCGCTGTTGGAGTAGCCCCCCACAATGACCGCCGAGAAGCCCACCTGGCGGGCGATGCGCGCGCACAAGGCATCGGGCACTACGGGCAAAACCAATATCTCCGGAGCCAGGACCAGCTCTTTGAAGCGGGTGGTGTTTTTCATGATGATCTGCTCCTTGGGGTGGTCGGTTGCCTATGAAGCCTAGTCTTCGTACTGGGGATAGAGGCGTTTTTTACATTCCGGGCAGATGCCGTGGGAGAAGTCGGCGTCCGAATGCTGCTTAACGTAAGATTCCACCGCCACCCAGGAGCCGTCCGGTTGGCGGATGCTCTTGCAGCTGGCGCAGATGGGCACTAGGCCCCCCAGGGCCTTGAGCATGCGCTGCTCCATCTGCTGCATGCGCCTACTCATTACGTTGAGAAGCTCGATGGCGATGTAAGGGTGGCGCTCCATGGCCTGGCGCAGGTTGAAGTCCCTGAGGCTGAGCATGCGGGCCGGGCCGACCGCCCGCACGCTGGCGGTGCGCACCGCGTCGCCCAGCACGGCCATCTCTCCGAAGTAGGCCCCCAGACCCAAACGGCGCAGCAGGCGCTCTCCTGGTTGCCCCAGGCCCTTGATCACCTCCACCTCGCCATCCAAGAGCACGAAAAGGCGGCCGTCGCGTTCGCCCTCTCTAATGATTATCTCTCCGGGATCGTAAAGCAGTTCCTCGGCGGTTTCAGCGATGTTCTTGAGCTCGCGCTTTTTCATGGGCGCGAACAGGGGCACCTGGGCCAATATCTCAAGGTGGTTCATGGTTTGCTCCTTGCTGAGAGGCCCCAGTCTATACCCAGGCATGTGCCGGGCTCAAGGCTTGGGTTGGGGCGGCAAGCCGGGCACCGCCGCCGTTGGAAATTCATATGCTATGATCATCTAGGCCACTGCCCCTGGTCATCGATAATCAGCCCACACTACCTTCGGCAATGCACTCGCGGCAAAAAAAGATGCGCGATGGATCGAACCTGGAGGCCACGCCATGAATCCCCGCTACACGCTGTCTTTTCTGCATCTTTTCAAGATTCCCGGCATGTTGCCGATCATGAAAGACTGGCAGGCGTTCATAAGGACGCTTTTTTTGTTTGCCGGTTATGAGTCCGGCCTACTGCAGGCCTTGAGCCAGGCCCCCTGCACCAAGGAGGCCCTGGCTCAAAAACTCGGGGCAAAGCGCCAGGAGCTTATGGAGGCCCTGTTGGATGTGGGCCTGGCCTGCAAGGAGCTGGAGCTCAAGGACCAGAAATATTCCCTCAAAGGCAAGCGCTCCCGGGCGGTGGTGAACCCCAAGGGCGATATGGTGGCGGCCATGATTCAGGCCAATGTGGGCTATTACTGCGATGCTTACCGCAACTTCACCAACAGGCTCTTCGGCGGCGAGCTGGGTGACGACCTGGAAGAGATCGGCGATGTGGTGGCCCGTTTTTCCAAAGGCATCGAACCCATTGTAAGGGATTTTGTAAAGGCCATAGTGACCGGCAAGCAGAGCCTGCGCATCCTGGACGTGGGCTGCGGAACCGCCTTTTTCCTGCAAAGCGCCTATAGTGTGAACCCCACGGCCACCGGCGTGGGCCTGGATATCGACCCGGCCGTGGCCCGCCAAGCCAGGGAAAACATTGCCGCCTGGGGGCTGAGCGAGCGCTTTGCGGTGGTACAGGGCGATATCCGTCATCCCCCGCAGGAGGCGGCCGGGCCCTTTGACCTCATCAATATGTCCAGCATGCTTTACTACTTTTCCCCAGAGGAGCGGGCCGAGTTGTTGAGCGACATGCACGCCAGGCTCTCGCCTTCGGGCATGCTATCGGTGGTGATGAACTTCGATAGCCAAGGCAAGGATCTGGCCGCGGCCAATTTGAACGTGGTCAACTGCTCCCTTAAAGGGCTTTATTCCCTGCCCAGCAGGGAGGAGATAGGCGAAACCTTGCGGGCTTGCGGATTCCGCCAAATCAAGGAGCACAACTTTTTGCCGGCCAGCACCTTCCAAGGGCTCACCGCCCAGGTGTAGACGGGGGCCTTTTGGGCGGGACCTCATCTTGAGACGCCCTGCTTGGGTATAATGGAAGCGGACCTAAGAAATGCGGGCTAACCCAAGGAGTGCAGCGTGAAAGATAGATCCTTCTCCTCGGCTTTGGTGTTGGGGCTTCTCATAGGGCTTGGCGTGGCTCTGGCCGGGCTGTTCGTGGGCCAGGCCCTTTATCAGATGAAGGCCGCCGAGCGTTTTGTCACCGTAAAGGGTTTGGCCGAGCGGGAGGTGCCCGCGGACCTGGCCATATGGCCGCTTACCTTCAACCAGACCGGCAACAAACTGCCCCAGCTCTACCAGGCCTTGGAAAAGGACCGGGCCAGCATACGCAAGTTCCTGACCAGCCAGGGCTTCAAGCCCGGGGAGATATCCGACGCTCCGCCCAGGGTGACCGACTATTACGCCCAGGGCTACACCGGCAACCGCCTACCGCCCAATCGCTACAAAATAGAGGCCGCGCTAACTTTGAGCACCAAGCAGGTGGCCCAGGTGAAGGCGGCCATGGAAAAAAGCGGCGAGTTGGTCAAGGACGGCATTGTGCTCAGCTACAACTATGGGCGCGGGGCCGAGTTTCTGTTCACCGGGCTCAACCGGATAAAGCCGGACATGATTGCCCAGGCCACCAAGAACGGCCGGGCCGCGGCCGAGCAGTTCGCCCGGGACTCGGGCAGCGCGGTGGGAGGTATCCGCCGGGCCAGGCAGGGTTTGTTCACCATCCGCAACCGCGACGCCAACACCCCGGACATAAAGATCGTTCGGGTGGTTTCAACTCTGGATTTTTTCCTGGTGGAGGATTGATTAAACCTATAAATTAATATGAATAGGTATTAATTTTCATATAAAGACCCTGGGTCCGCCTCAGAAGGTGTAGTCCGCTCAATGAGAGGGTGATAATGAGAAAGCTTGCCCCTTTTATCATGGTCTTGTGCCTGTTGACCCTTGCTCTGCCCGCCTGGGCAGACAGCATCTCTCCCCTGGATATAGGCTTCAGCCGCATCACTGATAACTCCAGCGAGGGGGATCAGGTAGACCTGAACCTCAACGCGAGCCAGGTGGATGATAACACCGTGCAGTTAACCTTCAGCAACCTCAGCGGCATCGAATCGGTGGTTTCCGAGATCTACTTTCAGGACCTGAACGGCCTGGTGGCCCGCTATGAGATTCTCAACGATCAAAACACCGGAACAGTAGAGTTCAATGAGGGAGCCACACCTGGCAGCCTGCCCGGCGGCCAGGACATTGCCTTCAGCACCTCCTATGCCATGTCGGCCGACGCCCCCTCGCCCAAGTACGGCATCAACCCCAACGAGACCCTGACCATCTACGTTGACCTGAGTGAGGGGGTGACCGTAGCCACCCTGCTGTCGGCTTTGCAAGGCGGCAGCGTGCTCGTCGGCGCGCACGTGCAGTCCATCGCCGGTGATGCCAGCGAGTCCTATGTTAGCGGCGGCGGCGGCGGCGGGGCGGCCGCGCCCGAGCCGGGTACCATGGCCCTGATGGGCTCGGGCCTGCTGGCCGGTTGGCTGGTCCGCAGAAAGCGGGGCCGCAAGGGCGCCAAGGACCAGTCGCTCTAACTCACGAATAAGCAATTAAAAAGGCCGCTCCCTGGTGGGGGCGGCCTTTTTTATCGCCCATCCTGCTTGGAATAACAGGGCTAGACCGGCGTGGCCTCGGGCTCGGGGTCTTGCTTTTTCTTGCGCATCCAGGGGCTGGAGGCCAGCAGATACATGGCCACTCCGGCCCACACTAAGGCGAAGGTGATCAGGCGGGCCGGGGAGACTACCTCGTTGAACAGGGTGATCGCCAGCACGAACTGGATGCTGGGCCCTATGTACTGCATGATGCCCACCACGTGCAGGGGCACCCGCCGGGCTCCGGCGGTGAACCAGATCAGAGGCACGGCGGTGATGATGCCCGCGCAGCCTAAAAGCACGGAGATGCTCCAGCCGCCTTGGCCAAAGACCAGATGGCCGTGAAAGCCCATGTACAGCAGCCAGGCCAGGGCCAGCGGGGTGATCAGCGCGGTCTCCACCAGAAGCCCGGCCACCGCCTCGATCTTCACCGTCTTGCGGATCAGGCCGTAGGTGCTGAAGGTAAAGGCCAGGCTCAGGGATATCCACAGCCCCCCGCCCTGGTGCAGCAGGGCGTTGAGGGTGCCCAGGGCGGCCAAACCCATGGCCATCAGCTGCAAGCGGCCGGGGCGCTCCTTGAGAAAGACCATGCCCATGGCCAGGGTGACCAGGGGGGAGATGAAGTAGCCCAGGCTGGAGGCCAGCACCTGGTCGCTCTCCACCGAGTAGATGTAGATGAGCCAGTTCAGGGTGACGATGGCCGCGCTGATCAAAAGGGTGACAAGCACCTTGGGCTGGGCCAGGGAGCGGCGGAGCTCCCCCCACCCGCGCCACAGGGCGATGAGGAAAACGCATACCGGAAGGCACCACACCACGCGGTGGGCCAGGATCTCCAGGGAGGATGCCTGGTCGACCAGCTTTATGTACAGGGGGAACAGACCCCACCACACGAAAGCGGCTATGGAGAGGATATAACCCGTGGCAGTGTAAGAGGGACGCTGCATTTCAATTCATCCGTTCATTTAGCAAAACATACGAGGGCCGCGCCGCGGCGACCCTCCTCTAGAAGATTACGCCCGGGTCAGGTGCCCCGCCAGTGCTATTCGCAAATATTTCAGTCATTTTAAATAGATTTTAATCCCCACAACAAGCCATATTTTCTTTTGATTGCCTTGTAGCGAACAGGGCCTGGGGTGAACTCCGGCAAACCCTTAAGCGAATTCGGCAAATGCCGGATAGGGGCGAACAAGTGCGCGCTTCCGTGATTTAAATCCTGTTTAATTTTTTTTGCAAACTAGATGGGTGCGCGGCGTCGCGCGGACCGGTGTAAGAACCGCCTTTTGCGGGCAAAGGTGCCCGCTGCGTGCGATTTGACCGCGCATACTGGCTGAACCCTCATTCATTTCAAGGGGTTGCGCATGGCCCTGTAGCTATAGACCCAATAAAAACAATAGCTTGACTACACATGCCACCTTGTATTATTCTGCCCTTCTATTTTGAAAAAACTAGAGCCATTACCTGGGAGGGAAGAGGTGAAGGACAAGCGCGACGCGGTAATCGTAGCCATGGGACGCACGGCCATTGGTGATTTCGGAGGTTCCCTGGCCAAGGTGCGGGCCCACGACCTGGCCGCCCAGGTAATGACCACGCTGCTGGACAAGTCCGGGGTGGACCCGGCCCTTTTGGACGACGTGATTCTGGGCGACTGCGTGCAGTGCCCTGACGAGGCCAACACCGCCCGCACCGCCATGCTCAAGGCGGGCATCCCGGTGGAGGTCCCGGCGGTGACCATCCAGCGCCAGTGCTCCAGCGCCATGCAGGCCCTGGGCATGGCCGCCACCTACATCAAGGCGGGCGACTACGACCTGGTCATGGCCGGCGGGGTGGAGTCCATGTCCAGCGCGCCTTACGTTAGCTACGACACCCGCTGGGGGGCGCGGCTGGCCCACAAGGGCCTCAACGACTCCATGTGGGAGATGCTGCACTCGGGCTCGCCCTTGCTGGACCCTCCGGGTTACATCATGGGCCAGACCGCCGAGAACCTGGCCAAGAAGTACGACATCTCCCGCGAAGACCAGGACGTGGTGGCCCTACGCAGCCACAACAACGCCGAGGCGGCCATCACCGGCGGTAAGTTCAAAGAGGAGATCATTCCCATTGCCGTGCCCCAGCGCAAGGGAGACCCCAAGATCTTTGACACCGACGAGCACGTGCGCATGGGCCTGACCATGGCCGACCTCTCGCGCCTGAAGCCGGCCTTTGCCAAGGACGGCACGGTTACCGCGGGCAACGCCTCGGGTCTCAACGACGGGTCGGCCATCTGCATCGTGGCCTCCCGGGCCAAGGCCGAGGAGCTGGGGCTGACCCCCTTGGCCAAGATTCACTCCTTTGCCGCGGCGGGCTGCCCCCCGGAGATCATGGGCTGGGGCCCGGTGCCTTCCACCCAGAAGCTACTAAAGAAAACCGGCGTGGCCATGAGCGACATCGAGCTAATCGAGCTCAATGAGGCCTTTGCCGCCCAATACCTGGCCTGCGAGCGGGGCCTGGAGCTCAACCGCGAGATAACCA
>JAHLLJ010000183.1 GCA_020444205.1 Deltaproteobacteria bacterium
CATGATGGCCATGGAGAGGATCCGGTGCTTCTTGCCCCGGAACTTGCTCAGGCCGTTGTAGCCGGCCACGGCCACGCCGCCCATGACCTCGCCCACCACGGTCTCTCCCTTGTCGGCCAGCTTCACGTTCTCCACGCTGGCCCCGGTGACCTCGGCCACGGCCTTGACGCCCTTGACGTACTTGGACCACACCTCGGCCACGCCGCCGCCGTAGGGATAGTAGATGCCGCCGGTGCCGCCGGTGCCGATGCCGATGAAAGTGGTGCCCACGGCCACGCTGGCGCCCAACATGAGCACTGCAGCCACGGCCAATATCACGCTAAACCTTTTCATGGGTTTATCCTCCTTCTACCTTGTTTACTTGGCCATGGTTTTGACGATAAGGGTCATGCCGATAGGCGGAGTCGACTGTCCCTTGAAGAAGTAGGTGAAGCTGGCGGTGGCGCCGGGCTTCACCAAGCCCTTCTTGGTCTTGCGAGGGATAAGGCCGCCTACGGCCTTGTCGTTGTCCAGGAAGATGTTGACCCTAAAGCGCTGTGGTTCACTGGAGACGTTTTTCAGGCTGACCTTGACCGCCAGGGATTGCTTGCCGTCATACATCTTGTGCATGCACTCGAGGCCCACCAACTTGGCCTCCGGGGCAACGGCCCTGACCATCTTTCCCTGCACCGCGCAGGCAACCTTCTTCACCGGGGCTGGTTTGGCCATCTCTTCCTTCATGGTGGCGCAACCGCCCAAGGTGAGGGCCAGGGTCGTCATGGCAGCCAAAAGGCCCATGAGCATTACTTTGGTGACTCTCATGCTTCTCCTCCCGTCCTGTTTTGGAACCACAAACTCGTCAACCTAACCGGCTTTACGTTCGCTCTGGCCCGTGCCGACCTCTACCCCCATGTTGCGGTAGAGCTCGCGCAGGGTCTCCAGATCGGCCACCGTAAGCCGGCGAGCCTCCTCAGCCTTTCCGGCCCGCACCGCATCCATGATCTTGTAGTGATAATCATGCACGATGAGGCTGGTCTGCCGGTTCAGCTTGCCCCGCAGGCTATCCACCAACAAGCTCATTACCGTGTCGCACAACAGGCTGAGCAGGGGATTGCCGGCCAGGGCCACCAGACGGCGGTGAAATTCCAGGTTGTGGGTTCGAAGCGTCTGGGAGTCTTCGCGGCTTTGATGGGCCAACTCCAGCACCTCGGCCAAACGGGCCAGACCGGCGGGATTTCCCCGCTTGGCGGCCAGGGCCGCGGCCGGAGGCTCCAGCAAGAGCCGCATTTCGAACAGATCGTTTAGGGTGATGTCGCCGCCGGCCAGAAGATTTTGGATGGAGACGACCAGGGGTTTGTCCAGGTCGTGGCAAACAAAGGTGCCGCCGCCGGCGCCTTTTTGCACACGCAGGATGCCCGCCATCTCCAGGGTGCGGATGGCCTCGCGGACCACCACCCGGCTCACTCCGTATTGCTCGGCCAACTCACGCTCGGGCGGAAGTTGCTGGTCCTCTTCCAGCAGACCGGCAAAGACCTGTCCACGAATGGCTTCGGCCACTTCTTCGTAGGCTTTCTTGCGCCGGGTGCCTTGCAACAGAGCTTCCCTCGGGTATTCCCCTACATTTCTGCGGACAGGCGATGATCGGATTTTCTAGTGAGGTCTAACCTTAGACCAGATTTATTTTGCCAATCACCTGCCGGGTTTGTCAAGGGCCGGGTTGACCGAAACGGCGGCTGAAACTAGACTTGGCCCATGTCCGCCGAACACACTGCTTCGGCCCCGGCCGGGCCTCCCTGGCGCCTGGCCCTGGGCCGCAGTCTGGGGCGGGGCCGCAAGTTTTTGTGGTTCCTGCTCATAAACATTTTGCCCCTGTATGTGGCCAGCGACCTGCTTGTGGCCAGCGGCGCCCTGGCCAAGATCAGCGGCTTTTTAGAGCCGGTGATGAGCCTGTGGGGCCTGCCGCCCGAGGCGGCGGCGGTACTGGTGGCGGGCATGAGCGTGAACCTTTACGCCGCCACCGCCGTGGCCGCTCCCCTGGCCTTGAGCTGGCAGCAAATCAGCGTTTTGGGCCTGATTTTGGGCATTGCCCACAGCCTGGTGATCGAGGCGGTGGTGGTGCGCCAGCTTACCCCCCGCTACCACGCGCTGACCCTGCTGCGCATCGTTTTGGGTCTGGGCGCGGGTTGGCTCCTGGCTTTGGTGCTATGCTAAGTCAATTGGTGGCCATGCTGCCCGGCGCGGCCCTGGACGGTCTGGTGCTGTGCGCCGAGCTGGCCCTGGTGGTGCTGCCGCTGATCGTGGGCTATGAAATGGCCAAGGCCTATGGGGTGTTCGAGCGCCCTTGGAAGCGCCTGCGTCCGGCCCTGGCGGCCATCGGCCTGGGGCCGGGAGGCCTGGTGCCCCTACTGGCCGGAGTTTTCCTGGGTCTGCTCTATGGGGCGGGCATCCTGGTATCAGTGAGCCGGGAAGAAGGCCTGGCCGATTCCGAGCGCCTGGCCCTGGCCGTGTTTCTGGTTACCTGCCACGCGGTGGTGGAAGACACCGCCCTGTTCGTGATACTGGGGGGAAGCGCCTTTTGGATCCTGGCCCCTCGCCTGGTCTTGGCCTTGGGGCTCACCGCCTGGCTGGCCCGGCGGGGACGGCGCCGCAACTAAACACGATTGGAGAAAACAATGGCCGCACACAGCCATACCTTTGTGGAAGAATACAACGGCCTGGTGGGCTTCGGCCTGGACCGCCCCACCGACGAGGCCACGGTTATGGTCTACTTGCAGAAATTTTCCGACGACGAGTGTATGGCCGCCATCCTTCCCCGGCTGAGCCAGGAGGAGTTGGCCATGCTCTTTGATACGGTTAGCGACCTTTTGCGCCGCCACTTGGAAGAAGAGGAATATCACGACAAGTTCCTCAAGGACCCCGAGCCCCATCATCACGCCCCAGTGGAAGATTAAGCATGAGCCAAGAGGAAAAACTGCCCCGCCAACTGGCCCTGGTCCGGGGCATATTGGATGGTGCCTTTTTCAGCCCCCTGCGCAGCCTGGACTGGCCCGCTTTCTGCTTTGACCAGCCCGGCCTGTTGGGCGTGGAAGAGGAAGAGGCCTTTGACCTGTACGTACGCGGGTCCCTGGCCGCGGAGACGATCTACCCCGAGCTGTGCGAAGGCCGCGAACCCTTGGCCTGGCTTTGGTCCATGCCGGGTCCCGGCCCGGTGCTGGCCCACGCCCTGGCCAGCCTGCGCTCGGACCGGCCTTTTCTTTTCCATCGCCTGCTCTACTCGCTGAGCCCGGTGAGCCAGGGCGAGCTGGACCCGGAGAGTTTCGAGTTGGTGGAGGATTACTTGGCCACCGCCCTGGGCGAAGGCTCGGGCCTTAGGGAAGCGGCGGCCGACGAGGTGGCCATCCTCACCCGCCGGGCCTTGCAGGCCGCGGGCCACGAGGGCGGGGAGCCCGACGAGCCGATCACCGAGGCGGCGGCCAGGGTCTTGGCCCAGGCCAAGGCGGCCGAGGTGATGAGCGACGCCGAGCTTCTCACCTGGCTCACCCTGGGCGGCGGGCTGGAAGGGGTGGACCCGGAGATCGCCCCGGCGGTGACCGCCCTGGTCTGGTCCACCTGGTGCGGCGCAATCATCGGTGCGCCGCCCGATCTGGCCTTGCTTACCCGCCTGCGGCCCAGCCTGGTGCTGAGCCCCAGCGAGCTGGCCCTATACGCGCCCCAGCAGGCGGGCGCGGGCCAGGTGATAACCTCCCGCTGCCCCTATTGCCAGACCGACAACTCCCTGGTGCTGGGCAAGGAAGTAAACGAGCGGGTGCGCTGCCCCCATCTGATCTATGTGGGCACCAGCGACGAGGCCCATCTGCTGCATGCGGTGCAGGGCTTTGACCTGGGCCAGGATTTTTTGAGCCTGCTGGAGAGCTACTATCAATCCCCAGCAGACTTCGAGCTGTTCGCCACCATCGTGGACGACCTGTACGAGATGCTCTGCTCTCAGGGCCGCCTGGCCGCCGCGCCGGTTAACGGCGAGGGCACCAAGGGCTTTTATTACCTCAAGGCCTTTTTCGCCGGACCCTCGCCGGACCAAGAGGAAGAGAGTTTGCACTGATGAGCATGTTGGAGCTGCTGGACACCTTGTGCCCGTCTTTGGGCCCGCCGGGGCGCGAGGATGATATCCGCGAAACGGTGCGGGGGCTGGTGGAGCCCCTGGCCCAGCGGGTGGAGACCGACCGCCTGGGCAACCTCAGGGCCTGGTGGGGGCCGGAAAAGCGTCCCCTGGTTATGCTGGACGCCCACATTGACGAAGTAGCGGTGATCGTGCAGCACATCGACGAGCAGGGCTTTATCCGGGTAGCCCCTCTGGGTGGCCTGGACCGCCGCCTGCTGCCCGGCTCCAAGCTGACCCTGCAGCCCCGCCCCGGCGAGAGCATCCCGGCGGTGTGCGGCCTGCTGCCGCCCCATGTGGGCGGGGGCAAGGACCAGGAAAAGTCCCTGCCCTGGGAAAAGATATTTGTGGACGCCGGAATGAGTAGCGCCCAAGAGGCGGCTCAGGCAGGTATTGAAATCGGCACCTGCGGGGTGCTGGATCTGGGCAACGGCCCTCTGGGCCAGGGCTTTTACCATGCCCGCAACCTGGACAACCGGGCCGGGTGCGCGGTGCTGGTGTGGCTGCTCACCAAACTGGCCGCTGAAAAGCGCGAGCTGGATTTTGGCCTGGTGATGAACTTCTCGGTGGCCGAGGAGGTGGGCTTGCGCGGAGCGGCCACCGCGGCCTTTGACTTGGCCCCTGACCTGGCCCTGGCCGTGGAAGCCACGGTGGGCGAGACCCCGGGAGTGGAGACGGCGCGCACCCCCACCCGCCTGGGCCAGGGCCCGGCCGTCACCGTGGCCGACGGGCGCATAGTGGTGCCCAGGGCAGTGGTGGATTCCCTGGAAGCGGCGGCTACAGAGGCAGGTATCGCCTATCAGCGCAAGCGGCCTCCCTTTGGCGGCACCAACGCCGGGGCCATCCACATGAGCCGGGGCGGGGTGCTCACCGGGGTGGTGAGCGTGCCCACCCGCTACATCCACAGCCCGGCCTCGGTGCTCAAGCTCAGCGACCTTCAGGGCATGGCTGAGCTGGTGTGGGCCTGGCTGGGCCGGGCCGGAGAGTTGTTGTGAGCTGGGAGTTTCCTGCCTGGTATCAGCTCACCCCTCTGGAGGTGCTGGCTCCGCGCGTAGAGCGCATCGCCACCATGTGCGCCGAAGAGGGACTGGGGGGCATTCTGCTCACCGACGCCTATGACGTGTTTTATGCCTGCGGCACCAGTCAGCAGGGCCTGGTGCTCATCCCGGCCAAAGGCGAGCCCCTGGTGCTAATGCGCCGCCACGCCGAGCGGGCCGCGGCCGAGAGCCCCTTGACCGTGACCCCCATCAGCGGCCTCACCCAAGCGGCGGACTTTTTGCTCACCGCCCTGCCCCAGGGTTCGCGCCTGGGCCTGACTCTGGACGTCGTGGCCGCCTCCGACTATCTGGGCTGGCAAAAGCGCTTGCCCGGTCTGAAGCTCGTTGACGCCACCGGCCCCTGGCTGGAGCTCAAGGCGGTCAAGGACGCCTGGGAGCTGGAGCGCATGGCCGAGGCGGGCAAGCTGGCTGCCTCCATTTACGCCGCCCTGCCCGGGCTCATAAAGCCGGGCATGAGCGAGGCCGAGCTGGCCGGTGAGATGCAACGCCTGGCCATTGCCGGGGGCTCCATCGACTACCTGCGCTCGCGCCACGCCTATCACCAGACCTACTCCTGGCACATCTCCTCGGGGCCGGAGGGCAACCTGCCCAGCGCCATGGACGCCCCCTTCAACGGCTGGGGCCTGTCCCCGGCCTTCCCCCTGGGGGCCAGCCAACGCCGTTTTAAGCCGGGCCAGCCCATCAACGTGGACTTCGGGGTGAGCGTGGGCGGCTATCAAACCGACCAGACCCGCACCTTTGTTTTGGGGGCCGCGCCCCGAGAGGTGCGCGCGGCCCACGCCTGCTTGGAGGAGATCGAAGCCGCCTATATTAACGGCCTGGTGCCCGGCGCGGTGAGCGGTGAGCTGTTCGATTTGGGCCTGGAGATCGCCGCCCGCCACGGTTTGAGCGACAGCTATCTGGGCAAACCAGGGCACAAGATCCGCTTCGCTGCCCACGGGGTGGGTCAGGAGCTGGGCTGCCCGCCCTACATCTTGGAGAACTCCCAGGCCGTGGTGCATGAGAACCAAACCTACGCCCTGGAGCTGAAGATCATCACTCCCCAGGGCCCGGTGGGCCTGGAGAGCACCGTGGCGGTGCGGGCCTCGGGCCCGGCCCGGAACCTGACCCCCGCGCCCAGCCTTTTGGCCGAGATACCTTTGGAGGCGTCATGAAGCGCATCAACCCCGAATGGGTAGAGGCCGTCCAGAGCGGGGTGAACCCCTGCCCCTACTTTGAGCTGCAATCCATGCGCCTGGCCGAGGTGAGCTGGGGCAAGGCCCGGGTGGAGATAGACCTGGCCCACAAGCATTTGCAGCCCTTTGGCATAGTGCACGGCGGGGTAATATCCTCCATCGCCGACGCGGCGGGCTTTTGGGGGGTCTACAGCCAAATGGAGCCGGGCCAGGCCATGACCACGGTGGAGCTCAAGGTGAACTTTTTGGCCCCTACCAAGGACCAGGGTCAGCTCATAGGCGAGGGCCGCTGCATCAAGCTGGGGCGCACCCTGGGCCTGGGCGAGGCCACGGTCAGCAACTCGGCGGGCAAGGTGGTGGCCCACGCTACCACCACCTTAATGGTGGTTCCCCACCTCACCTTGGTAAATCAGGACAAGCTGCCGCCCAAATTTCTAGATTAGCCGGCACTGCCAGCTGCCCGTGGGCTGCGTTGCCGGTTCTGGTTCAGAATCGGTGCGCGACAAAACCGCTGTTTAATCTAAAATACTCTCTCTCCATAGAGGATGGTGTGAGCAGCGGAAAGCTCCCCCCCAGGTAGCCACCGCGCCGTAGGGGATCTCGATGACCTCCACCCCGCGCTGGGCCAGCTCCTGGCCGACGCGGTGGTGCTGCGCATTAATGATCACACTACCCTCATCCAGCACCAGGCTGATA
>JAHLLJ010000184.1 GCA_020444205.1 Deltaproteobacteria bacterium
CGGCCCGGCCCTGGAGAGCGGGGTGGCCAAGATGGGCATCCTGGCCCAGCCCGGGGCCATAGAGGGAGTCAAAATCGACCCCAACACCTATGAGCCCGCCCTGAAGATCATCCCCGGCCCGGACGGCGCGGCGGTCAAACCCAAGGGTTTATGCGGCTCGGGCCTGTTGCAGCTTCTGGCCCAGCTATACCTGACCCGGCTCATGGACATGCGGGGCAAGTTCCGCACTCACGAGCACCCGCGCATCTTTGAGAGCGAGGAGGGCTGGGCCTACATCGTGGCCACGGCCCAGGAGTCGGCCACCGGCGAGGCCATCTATGTGGACGAGGTGGAAATAGACATCCTGCTGCGCTCCAAGGCGGCTATGTACACCATCCTAAGCACCGTGCTAAGGGAAGTGGGCCTGGAGTTCAGCGACCTGAGCGCCTTTTTCGTGGCCGGGGCATTTGGCAATGTCATCGATCCGGACACGGCCATCACCCTGGGCATGCTGCCCGACCTGCCCCGGGAGCGTTTCATCCCCTTGGGCAACTCCTCCCTGGCCGGGTGCCGCAAGCTCCTTTTGGAGCCCGAGGCCCGGCCCCAGGTGGAGGCGGTGGTGGGGCGGCTCACCTATTTGGAGCTCAACGTGAATCAAGCCCTGATGAACCGCTTCTCCGCCGCCCGCTTCATCCCTCACACCGATCCCGGCCGCTTTCCCAGCGTGCCGGTGTGGCACTAGGAGCACCCCGTGCGTGAGGCGCCCGAGCTGTTGGAGCGCGCCCGGGAGCTTACCCGCCGCCGCCTGAAAAAGGTGCGCTTGGTCACCGACACCACCGAGTTCATGCAGCTGGAGCCCGGCGACGTGCTGGAGTTGGAGGGACGGCGTTTCGTGCTCAAGGGCAGCGAGTACGAGGGGCGCTTCGGCCTGGACGAGCAACCCAAATATTGGGTCAAGCGGGCCTTGGACTGGGAGGACGGCAGCTCCAAGATCATCAAGCTGGTGTTCTACGAAGAGTTCGACATGGCCCTGGCCGGGTTCACTCTGCGCTGCTACCGCTCACCCTCCAAGGAGGGCCGCATTCTGGCCCTGGTCAAGGGCAACCCCAACTTCATGCAAGGCTTCACTCTGCGCGACGCCGTGGGCAACCAGGTGCGGGTGTTGGAGCGCATACATGGCGGGCCTCTGGACCAGCATTTGGAAGAGTTGCAGTGCAACCACCAGCAATATTTTGAGCGCCATCTGCGGCGGGTGCTCACCAAGTTGTCCGTGGCCTTTGAGGCCATCGGCTGGCTGCACAACCAGGGCGAGCGTCACGGCGACGTGCGGCGCGACCATCTGTTCGTGGACAGCGACAGCGGGTCCTGGTCCTGGATCGACTTTGACTACAACTTTGAGTTCAAGCAGAATCCCTATGGACTGGACCTGTTCGGCCTGGGCAACGTGCTGGCCTTTGCCGTGGGCCGCCGGGACCTCACCCATTACTGGGTGCGCCGGGAGTTCCCCGAAGCGGCTGAGGAGCTGCGCCCAGAGGATTTTTCACCGGTGATCAAAAATCGGCTGATGAATTTGAAGAAGGTATATCCCTACTTGCCCGATAGCCTTAACAACGTGTTATTGCACTTCTCCAGGGGCAGCGGGGTATTCTATGAAAGGGTAGAGGAGTTGATGGCCGAGCTGACCCCGGCCATCGCTGAGCTGCCCCAGGGGGAGGAGGCGTAATGCCCATCTGGAACCGCATTTTGGCCACCGTGGACGAGCATGACGGCTCCCTGCAGGCAGTGCGCTACCTGGCCGGGGTGCTGGGCGGCTCTGATGCCTGCCGGGTGCGGATCATGGCCGTGTATCAGGCCCCCGAACCCGACGCCCACCCCGAGCAGGAGCAACGGGCCGATGCCGCGGCCCAACGCAAAGAACTGCTTCTTGACCGTCTGGAAGAGGCCCGCCAAATCCTGGTGGGGGCCCGCATCGCCGCCTATAACGTAAGCACCCGCTTGCAGGAAGCAGGGGGCCGCACCATTGCCGAAACCATCATGGCCGTCCAGCGGCAGGAAGGCTTCGGCACCATTGTGGTGGGCCGCCGCGGCGTATCCAAGGCCGAGGAGTTTCTCTTTGGTTCGGTAAGCAGCTCTATTGTGAGGCAGGCTACTGACTGCGCGGTGTGGGTTATCAGCTAGCCCGGCGCAGCCAGACGGCGCATGGCTGTGTTGTCGGCATCACTCGGTCCTCGGCGTAGTTATACTACGCCTGCGTCCCTCGTTCGCCTGCCGCCTTGCCCTGCACCGTCTGGCTGCGCCGGGTGGTTTTGCCAGGAAGCGCAAAGCGGCGTTGGCGGTATTGCTTAGACCTCGACGTATATAAGAATACGCCTGCGGTCTGCGCTCGCCGCCGTCTTGCCTGGCACTCCCTGGCTGCGCCGGGTGGTTTTGCCAGGTGGCGCCATGCCGCGTTGTCGGCGTCACTCAAGTTTCAGTTTAGTGCAGACGACGTCTTCGGCCTTATTCACTGCCGTCTATCCTCAGTCTAGTTGTAGCCCAGTTGGCTCAGGCGCTTGGCGGCTATCTGGCCGTATTGGCTGTTGGGCGCGGCGCTTTTCACCTTGCGGTAATAGGTGACCGCCTGGTAGCGCGGTCCTGTCTTGTCATAGGCATAAGCCAGGAAAAAGTTGTTGATCACATGGTCGGGCATGACCGCGGCCGCCTTGCGGTGGGCGTCAACAGCCAGGCTGTACTTGCGGTTGGCATTGGCCACCATGCCCAGAATCAGGTTGGGATAGAAACCATCCTCGCTCAGCCGGGCCCCCTGCTTGGCGTTTTTAAGGGCCATGGCGTCCTGATCCTGCTTCATCTGCGCCACAGCCAAACGAGAGTAGAACATGCTCTCCTTGGGGAACATGGCAATGGCCTTTTTGTAGTGAACCACCGCTTGGCTCCACTGTTTTTTACGAGCCAGGGCGTTGGCTTTGTCCAGCTGTGCATAGGCCGGGGCCAGCCGCTTTTGCCGGGCCAGGCTGCGGCTGAACTGGGCGGTCTTAAAGGGCTGGCTGCTCAGCGGCGAGGCCAGGGCCCGCTGCTCGGCGGCGTGGATGCGCTCGCTGGGCAAGGGGTGGCTGGAGAGCATGCCTTCTACCACCCCGGGTTCGCTCTTTTGCATCTTCTGGAAAAGCTCAAAGGTCTTGACCATACCCATGGGGTTGTAGCCCGCCTTGGTCATGTACTCATAACCCAACTCGTCTGATTGGCGCTCCTGGTCGCGGGAGTAGCTGAGCATCATCAGGCCGCCCGCCACTCCGGCGGCGGCCAGGGCGGCCGGGGCGTAGTCGCTATCGCTAAGGGCGATGGCCAGGCCCAGCATGGCCCCGGCCATGAGCACCTGACGGGTGTAGGCGGATACCGCGTGGCGGGCGGTCACGTGGCCGATCTCATGGCCCAGCACCCCGGCCAGCTCATCCTCGCTGTTCATCTTGGCGATGAGCCCCCGGGTGATGCATATCTTGCCGCCGGGCAGAGCAAAGGCGTTGACCTGGCTGGAGTCCACCACGGTGAACTGCCAGGGAAGGTGAGGGCGGTGGCTGAGGCTGGCCAGGCGTTGGCCCACATCGCTCACATAGGCCTGCAACTGAGGGTCTTCCGGCGGGGTTCCGTTGTTGAGTTGAATCACCTGGGGGTAGTAGTTGGCCCCCATGGTAATTTCCTGGGGCTCGCTCATAAAGACGAGCTGTTCCTCGCCGGTGACCGGATTCTTGGCGCAAGCGCTCAGAAATAAGGACAAAAATACGATGAGGGCCGCTGCGGCGGCTTGCATGACCCATTTGCGGCGCAGGTTGAACATGGTTGAATGTCCCCCGGTGGCTAAGGTGTCAACCGCAGTTTAGCACAGGCGTCGGCGGCCTGAAACGTCGCCGCTGCCCTGATTTTGGTCTCAATCGGGCCTTTGGGTGAGCTGCGGCTTAGTTTTCCCATAATTCCGTGCCCCTTGTTGCCCGCCCACCGCCGGAGCGGTTAGCGATAGCCCAATTTGTCCAGGCGTTTGGCGGCTTCCTTGCCGTAATCGCTGGTGGGCGAGGCCTTGACCACCTTGCGGTAATAAAGCACTGCTGAAGAGCGCGGACCTATTTTGTCGTGAGCCTTTGCCAGCAGGAAGTTGTTGATCACTTGGCCGGGCAGTATCTCCGCCGCCTTGCGGTGGGCGTCCACGGCCAGGCTGTATTTGCGGTTGGCCGTGGCCACTATGCCCAGGATCAGGTTGGGGTAGTAGGTGCCGTTGCTCAAGCGGGCGCCCTGCTCGGCGCTGGCCAGAGCCGGGGCCTCCTCGCCCTGTTCCATCTGGGCCATGCCCAGGCGGGTGTAAAACATGCCTTCCTTGGGGTAAAGGGAGATGGCCTTGCGGTATTGCTCCGCCACCTGGCTCCACTGTCGTTTTTTAGCCAAGGCGTCGCCCTGGTCCATGGCCACATAGGCCCGGGCCAGGCTTTTTTGGCGGGCTAGGCTGCGCTGGAACATCTCCGTCTTGATGGAGCGCTCCCCAGCCGGCGAGCTGCGGGCTCGCTTCCTGGCGGCGGCTATACGCTCATGGGGTGGCGGATGGGTGGAGAGCCAGCCCTGGATAAGGCTGGGTTCGCTATTGCGCAGGCTCAGGAACAACTCGAAGGTCTTGACCATGGCTTTGGGGTTGTAGCCCGCCTTGGTCATGTACGCATAGCCCAACTCATCGGCCTGGCGCTCCTGATCTCGGGAATAGCCCAGCATCATCAGACCGCCGGTTAGACCAGCCCCGGCCAGGGCCGCGGTGCCGTAGTCGGTGCCGGTAAGGGCCAGGGACAGCCCCAACAGGGCTCCGGCCAGGATCACCCGGCGGGTGAAGCTGGAAACCGCGTGGCGGGCGGTGACGTGGCCGATCTCGTGCCCCAGCACCCCGGCCAACTCGTCTTCGCTGCTCATTTTGGTGATCAGCCCCCGGGTGATGCAGACCTTGCCGCCGGGCAGGGCAAAAGCGTTTATCTGGCTGGAGTTCACCACCGTAAACCGCCAGGGCAGGTTAGGGCGGTGGCTGACGTCGGCCAAGTTCCAACCCACGTCACTTACATAGTTTTGGAGTTGATGGTCCTCTGGCGGAGTGCCCCAGTTGAGCTGGATCACCTGGGGGTAGTAGGCGTTCCCCAGGGCCAGCTCCCGGCTTTCGCTCATGAACACCAGCTGGTCTTCGCCGGTGACCGGATTTTTGGCGCAAGCGCCCAGGAACAGGAACAAAACTACGACTAAGACCGCCGAGGCTACTCGGACGGCCCGTCGTCTGCGCAGGTTGAGCATGGATGATCCCCCCGGATATTTATCTCAACCGCAGTATAGCATATGGCCTGGGCAGGCCCAAGCCCTATTGAGGCAGCTTGTCGCGCACGCTTTTCAGTTTTTGCTCGATGGTGCCGGTCTTGTCGCGGCGGTCGTCAATGTTGATCAGGGTCATCACCCGCTGAGAACCTGCCTGGAAGGGCAGCTCGTGCACCTTGCGGATCACCGCTAAAAGTTCGTCCAAGGGGCCTTCCAGCACAGTGCCCATGGGGGTTAGGGTGTGCTTGACGCCCGATTCTTCCAAGGCCTGGTGCACCTCGGCCACGTAGGCGCTCAGGCTGGTGGTTCCGGTTCCCAGGGGGACTATGGTGAACTGAACTACGGCCATGATGTTTCCTCCGGCTTTTCCCGGCGGGCGGGATTGGTTGTGTGCCCCAGGGGGCTGGGGTATAGTCTGTAATTGAGGCAGCATAGCGTCCATGTTGGACGTTTTGGCAATCTCCATGTCTGGAGTGTACACCGTGGAGCGAGATTACTACGCCGGGCTGGCCGATGACCAGCTTTTCGAGGCAATTTTCACCGCCGAGGACCGGCTGCCCAAGGAAGCGGTGGAGGAGCTTGCCTTCCGCGATAGCTTGGCCCCCTATTTGGGCCAGATGGTTATGGACAAGCAGAGCTGGCTGGCCGACCTGCCCGACTGGTGGGCAGTGGTGCACGCCACCTATGCCCTGGGCCTTAGGGGCGGCGACGAAGCGGTGCTGCCCCTGGTGGCGGCCCTGCGCTGGGCCGACGCCTTTGACTGCGATTGGATCACCGAACTTTTGCCCTCCATCTTCGGCACCGTGGGGCCCTCGGCCATTCCCTGGCTAACCGCCGTGGCCCGCGACCAGGCGGCTGGATGGTCGGCCCGGGACCTGGCCCTGCGCTCCTTGGCTTCCATCGGCCTGAAGCATCCAGACAGCTTTGAGCACGCCTTCAAGATCATCGGCGAGCGCTTCATGGACGAGGGCGAGGACCGCCTGGTGCGCCAGGTGGCCGGACAGGTGCTTTTGGACTTCCGCCACCAGGGCTACCGCATGGCCCTGCTCAAGTTCGCCCGGGAAGACTGGGCCTTCAAGGACATGGACTACCTCTACCCCGCCTGCCTGGACCCCGAGGAGGTGGAACTGGCCTTTAAGCTGAACCAGCCCGAGCTGTGGCATTACCAGGAAGACTGGATGCGCTTTTACGACCCCGGCGAGATCCAGCGCCGCCTAAAGCGCTGGACCCGCGAGCGCCTCTCCGGCGCTGGCCAACACCGCCAGGTGAAGCCGGCTGGTGGCGGCGGCCGGGTGCTGTCGTTGTTCAAGCAAGGCAACCCAAGCGAGCCCGGCGACGGCGGCTCGGAAGAGGGCGGAGAGTAGAGGGCTGTACACCTCGGCCGCCTGACGAGGCCTCGCCAAAGCGGAATTCCAAAAGATGGCTCCTTTGCATCCTGGTGAGGTCCTGCTGGAGGAGTTCATCAATCCCATGGAATTGAGCTAGAACCAAGCGAAAGCTCGCTCTAGCTATCAGCCGCACCAGCTTTTCCAAGTTAGTAAGGCGTATTAGTTCGCCGTTGGGCGATGTTGCAGGGTAGTGGTTTTGCTTTCCCACCCATTCCTAATTATTAATTCAGGCCATGTCGGTTGAAAACCCAAAGGCGGCGACCGCCTAGCATAGTTTGACAGTTCCGGTAAGCTAGTGCTAATCTTAGCTTGTTCGCCC